>NZ_QPJF01000031.1:0-30913 GCF_003337665.1 Halanaerobium sp. ST460_2HS_T2 | reverse complement strand
ATCATTACTGAGTATTTAAGAGTAATTCAAAAAATTAAAGAGATAACATGATTCAAACGGTGCTATTTAGATTTCACAACATTTGTCAAAGAGCCGAAAATTTTATCTATTTAGTTATGCAGTAATTTCAATGAATTGGGATCCTTTGTTTTTGTGGTATATTTTTAATGCCCATAAAAAGAAAAATGATTCTCCCCTTAAAATAGGCGAATCTGGAGTTGAATTGAAGTTGTTTAATGATTTTGCACATTTTTTGGGAGTAAGGGCAGTTGATAGTAAAGAGCAGAAAATCTGGTATCCTTTAAATGAAACTGTGGTTCAGCGACTTAATGATCCAGAATATCAGAATAGAAGAGTTAGAGTTGGTAAGTATTATTTTCCGCATGGTTCACTTAACTGGAGAAACTGTCCCAAATGTGGTAAGTTAACTTCTTATTTGGGGAGTGAGTGGGATATTTATTCTGAAAGTTTATTTCCACCTCAATTAGTAAAAAATTTATCATTTTCACAGCCCAGGTCTAAGGAAGAATTTAATGATTTTAAGGTTGATTTAGTAGATAGTTTACAGTGTCAGTACTGCGGAAAATTAACTTCGATTAGCGATAGCCCTATGATTATGCAGAGTAGTTTTAAATTAAACCACTCTTCTTTTATTGAAGAAATTCAGAGAGATATGCGGATAGCTATTGAAGAGGCTAAACATATACTTTTATTTGGATATAGTCTTCCAGAAGATGATGTTATTTACAGGAGTCTTTTAGCTGCCCGAAAAAAATATAGTGATCAAGAAAATATACCGTATTGTTCAGTGGCAACAGGACGGATTGCTGATGCTCCTAACAAATGGCTTAAAGGCAGAGAATTAGAAGAATTTTTAAATAAAAATCCAGAATCTTCTTTTGCTGAAGTAGTTAAAATAGCTTTTGATATTTTTGGTAAAGATAATGTTAGGGGCTATGCCTGTGGTATTCCGGCTGTTTTTATGGATAAATACGGGGGACATGCAAGTAAAGCAAGGATAAAAGAGCTTTTATACCCCAAAAAAATATTTTCGAATAACCGGGTGGAGAGATAAAATAAGTTATGTGGTTTTAAAGACTGATTCATATAACAAATAAGAAGTTTCTTAATTATAGGTACCTTTATAACAGAAAAGAGGAAAAGCTGTGACAGATAATATAGATCTACCATTTAAGCAGATAGAAAAGGCTGAAATATATGCGATAAAGCCTAATCGCTTACTGTTTATTATAGGCAACGGCTTTGATTTAATGCATGGTGTTCCATCAAGTTATTATAATTTTAGAGACTTTTTAGGACGGAATAATGGTCTGAGAAATGCACTAGAGACTTACATCAAAAGAGATGATTTGTGGGCAGATCTTGAAGAAAGTCTTGCTCATTTAGATGATGAAACAATGTTGGGGACCACAAATGATATGATGGATATTTTTGATGTGAAGGAGCAATATGACGATGATTTTTCTGCAGCAGAGTTTTTTATGGCAGCTGAAGCTGCTATTGGTCCTGCGCAGACAATTATGAGCGAGCTGCCGGGAGAATTTAGGAAATGGATATCTACTTTAAAAAGCTTCAACTCTGCAAAACCTCTTGCAGACATTTTAACTAAACAATCTAGATTCATAAATTTCAATTATACTGAATTTTTAGAGATAATATATGAGATTCCTCAAAATAATATCTGGTATATCCATGGTGATAGAAGAGAAAACAATAAAGAATTGATTCTAGGTCATGCCCCTGGAGCTCAATTTGAGAACCAAACTGATCCAAATAAAATGAACAGTAAAGGTATGAGTGTAAAAAATCAAACAGCATATGATTTACGTGAAACTGCAGGTTATGGCTTGATTGACTATTATGATGCTACTACTAAAAAATCTACAGATGTGATCAAAGATAATAAAGATAAATTTGAAACATTTACTAAAATTGAGAATATAGTTGTTATTGGCCATTCTCTTTCAGAGGTGGATTATCTCTATTTTAAAGAAATTATCAAGCATAATTATAGAGCTGCAGATATCAACTGGTATATCAGCTGGTATAGTTCTGAGGATTTAGAACGAATAGAGCAATTTGTAACCGAGATGGGTATTTTAAGTTCTAAGGTAAGGCTTTTAGAACATAATTAAGATTATTATACATTACTCAAAATGAACTTATAATTGTTGAATCAGGATAAAAATTACAAATAATTGGAAAAATAATTGAACTTCATGAACAAATGTATTATAATTAATTTATAAAATTAAACTTAAATAAATTTTGGAGTTTAAAATTGGAGGGCTAAAAATGTCAAAACATATTCTTCGTTATGGGACAAATGCTGATAAGAAATTTATTGATGGAAAGGATCAATTTTATGATCTTTTAGCTATAAACGGTAATATGATGGCCTATACTCCAAAAGCACTTTCAGACTTTATTAGATTAAATCAGATGAATAATCAAAATGGTTATTTTATTGATCCTATTACTCACGGTTTTCAACATAAGTTGAGCACAATTAAATCATATAGTAAAAAAGAAGGCAAAGAAACTATTAAACTTTCAGTAAATAAACTAATTAAATCGTATGGAGAACCACTTACGAAAATTATTAAACAGGAAGAAAGACCGGTTAGAGCTGAAGATTTTGACAATCATTATGAATCATTCTGCAAAAATGTTATAAACTTTCAGCTGGATATAGTAAAAAAATATGCAAAAGATGAAGGATATTTAAAATACCTGGGTCAGGATCAAATTGCAGAAAATCTTGAACCAGAATTTGTTACACCGCCCTATTTTTATTTAACTGAAAATACTTATGAAGGTTGGTTAGATGTTAATATCAAATTTATTACTGAAGCCAAAAAACAATTTGAAGATAAAAAAATATTCGCGGAACTAGTTCTTTCAGAAGATATATTTAGTTCTGATAAAATGTTAGAGGATATAAAAGAAGAATATATAGATGCTAAACCTGATGGAATTCTAATTTGGATTGATGGCTTCAAAGAACATGAGGTCTCTTTAAGTCAGTTAAAAATATTTTTTGATTTGATCAAAACATATAATCAGGCGGGAATTAAAGTATATAATCTTTACGGTAGCTTTTTATCAATAATTTTAACTGCCTGTAAGGATAAATTGGGTTTTAGTTTGGATGGAGTGGGACACGGACTTGAATATGGCGAATACAGAAGTGTGGTTCCTGTTGGTGGTGGAATACCGATTTCTCGTTATTATTTTAGACCAATCCATAAAAGAATTAAATATGCAGATGCAGTAAATTTTCTAAATAAATTAAATGTTATTCCTCCTAACCCCGGAGAAGAATCCCAAAAAGCTGAAGAGTATTATGCAAAAATTTGTGATTGTAATATCTGCAAAGATATAATCAAGGATAATATTAATAACTTTTCTGCCTTTCAGAATACAGAGTATTATGAGATAGAAATCAGAGGGGTAAAACAGAGACGTAATTATCCTGATCGTGAAACCAAAAAAAGTTGTTTATTGCATTATTTAAACAATAAAAATAAAGAATTTAAATTTGTAGAGGGAAAATCGTTTGATATTATTTTAGAACATCTAAATAACAATTTTAATGAATATAAAGATTATAATGTTATGGATATTGAAGATATCAGCTACCTTAAGAACTGGTACCAGATTCTTAAGGATTATGAGGTGTAATTATGGGTAAAACAGTCTATATTTTTGGAGCAGGGGCTTCTATTGCTGCTGGTATACCAATTCAAAACCAATTGCTGGCTAAAATATTTACTTCAGTCAAAAATGAATCCGCAGACGGATCTGGTTTTTTAGAAGAACCTGTCCGCTTACCTTTTACTGAGTTTAATAAATATCGAAAATATCTGGCAGATTTTATTATTAATTATTTTGGAGATTTTGATTTGCAGGAATCTTATAAGAATATATTTAGTGATCAGCGAAAAAGAATTTCTGCAGGAGATTTAGAAGAAGAGACTATATTTAAAGATGATGAATATGATGATAAGTGGGAAGAAATATTTGTTGAAGTGAAAAAAATCAATATTTCTCTCGAGAATATTTTCACTATTTTAGACAAAGTTATTCTCAGCAATAAATTTTTTGGACATGAGTCCGAAAAAGATATAAAATATATTCAAGAAGCCTTAAATAAGTGCATAATTTATATTTTAACAGATGGTATGGATAAATACTCTGAGGATCAACTTTATAAAAAAATAGCTAATTATTTTAGTAAAAAGAGAATGAAGGATGAAGATTTCTCTTTAATCTCATTAAACTGGGATACTTTACTGGATAAATATCTTAATAATAGTGCTCATATAAATTCTGAGGACGATGAAGATCTCAAACTTGACTATTGTTTGTATAATTATGACTTGAATGGTGAGGTTCCTTCAATTCAGCTAAGGTCTAGCGGATTTAAAAACATAAAACTTATAAAACTACATGGATCAACTAATTGGTTAATTTGTAATAATTGTGGACGTTTATATACCAATTATAGCAGTGATATATCAATTTCAACTTTAAATCAGGAAAATAGTGAGATTAAATGTGACTATTGTGAAAGCATAGAAAGAAATTATAAGCTTCTTAGTTCTTTAGTAACTCCAACTTTTCTTAAGGATTTTGAAAGCATTCATTATAAAACAATCTGGCATAATGCTCATTTAGAATTATCTGAAGCGACAGATATTATTTTTATTGGTTATTCTTTTCCAGAAGCGGATTTTGAGTTACGTTATTTGTTAAAGAAATCTTTGCAAAAAAATGCAAAAATAAAGGTAGTACTTCATGAAAGTGATGACCCAGAATTTTATAAAGATAGAGCTAATCAAAGTTTGATAGATAAACTAAATCTACCTCAAAAACGTTACCAGTCTTTTTTTAATAATCATATCAAATTGGAATTTGATTATAGAGGAATTGAAGGTTATTTTGATGATTTAATAGATAAATCAATTATTTGATTTAAGCTGATAGAAGGGAGTTTAAAATGAAAAATAATAAATTAAGCTCTAGAGATATTTTGTTGGTTTTGTTATATTTACCCGGGAAATCTGGTAAATTTAATGAACCAATTGAAGGAAGAACTAGATTAACAAAAATGATGTTTATTTTTAAAAAAGAAATTTCAAAAAAAATAAATAAATTAGATCGGGGTTCTCTACCTGAGTTTTTTGCTTATGATTATGGTCCTTTTTCGAAAGATTTATTTGATGATTTAAGATTTTTCGAAAGTATTGATTTTATAAAAGAAAATGAGGATAATGGTAGTACTGTTGCTGAAGCTGAAATGGGAGAGTATATGTATGATATTAATAATCAAAGAGGCTTTGAAGAAAATGTTGATGTTTTTAACGTTGAGCCCCCAAGCGCTGTGTCTTTTTCTCTAACTGAAAAAGGTGAAAAATATGTAAAGGATGAATTAATAGGGGTGTTAGAAGAAGAACAAAAAGAGTTTTTAAGTCAATTCAAAAAGAAGATTAATGTTTTAAGTCTGGATGCAATATTAGAATATGTATATAAAAAATATCCTAAATATGCTACTAAATCAAAGATTAAGGATAATTATCTCTAAGGATGGTTAAAATGACTGAAGCAGAAATGGTTAAAATTTGTTATGATAAATTTAAAGTTAATAATAATTATAAAAATATTATCAGGGAAGTTCCTTTTTTGTCCAGATCAATTGATATGGTTTTAGTAACCCATAAAAATGAGATTGTTTCTATTGAATTTAAACTTAAGAACTGGAAACAGGCAATAAAGCAGGCACTTGATCACAAAAATGGAGCTGATAGAGCTTATATTTGTATGCCGGAGCCGCCAACGGGATTTAATAAATTATTTATAGAAGAATTAAAGGAAAGAGGAATTGGTTTAATAGAGTTTAATCCTGCTGATGATGCGATTAATTTTATTATTGAGGCAGAGAAGAATGATAATCGCTGGTTTCCTAATATTAATAGTTTAAAAGATATCGTTAATAGGATTGCAAATAAAAAGATATTTGCAATATAAAGAGGCTAGCCTCAGCTGCCGAATAGCATTAATGGAAAGCATTATGACTAGATAATTACTCTCACTTGAATTTAAATTTCTGGTGGGAGTTTTTTGTGTATTATTGTCGAAAATCTTGCGGGTTAACACTAAATCAAATATAATTAAGTTTAACTAATAAAGGAAATTTTACTTAAATTAATAAAATTATTCTTTTGAGAAAGGATGAATTTATTTAACTTTTTTAAAAGACTATAACTATTAATATATTGAGGGATGAGAAAAATACATGATAATAAGAATAATAAAAGCAATCTTCAACCTATTTAAACGAAAATCAAAAAGCAAAATTGAATTAGAAAAAGAGAAAGAATACATAGAAAATCAGATTGAAAAATATTATGATCTTTTTCATAATTATGGAGAATATCCTTTAAACAGAAAACAGCAGGAGGCTGTTGTTAAAAATCAAAAGTATAACCAGGTAATTGCAGCTGCAGGAACCGGTAAAACAACAGTTTTAGCTTACAGAATAAAATATCTGATTGAAGAAGGTATAGAGCCGGAAAAAATATTAGCAATTACTTATTCAAATAAAGCAGCCGAAGAGATGCAGATTAGACTTAAAGAAAAATTTAATATTACTGAGGTCAATGTAAATACTATTCACTCTTTTGCCAATAGTATTGTTAAAGAAGAAAGCGATTATAAGCTTTCTACAGTTGATCCGAATGATATTACCAACATTGTTGAAGAAGGATATAATCAGTTTTTAAATTCTAGTCAGGAGTTTAGAGGATATTTCTATAAATTTTTAAGTCATCAGAATGATGAATATCTTGATGAAACTGATTTTGAAGAAAAAACAGAATATCTTGCTGCAATGAGAACAAAAAAATACGAAACACTCAAGGGAGAAAAAGTTAAATCACGGGCTGAAAAAGCAATAGCAGATTTTTTCTTTTTATATAACATTAAATATCAGTACGAAAAGATTGCTGATTGGGCTGATAAAAGTGATGATAAAGTTGTCTACCAGCCAGATTTTTATTTAACAGAATATGATATTTATCTTGAGCACCTTGGTATAAATAGAAAGAATGAGGTTCCAGAGTGGTTTGATTTGAGTTCTGAAGAATATTTAGCTAAAAGGGAATGGGCACAAGCTCAATTTAAAAAGCATAATAAGACTTTGCTAGAAACTTTTGATTATGATTACCAGGAAGGTAATTTAGAAGCTATTTTAAAAGAAAAATTAAAAAAATATGGGATTAAGCTTAAAAAGAGAAATTTCGAAGAATTTCTGGATGCTGTAAATGATGTTAATAGCTACACTTTACTTGACGATTATAAAAAGTTTATTAATACCGCTAAAACAAACAATGTAAAAGTTGATCAAATTGAGGAGTTATTAACCAGAGGTTTTGAAAAACAGTATTACTTTGCTAAAAGTGCAGCTATGTTATATCAGTATTATGAAGACTATTTAGAGGAAAACAGGAAAATTGATTTTAATGATATGATATATAAGGCGGCTACTATTCTAAAAGAGAATCCTCAAAAATATCAAAAGCGATATGATCACCTGTTAGTTGATGAATTTCAGGATGTATCTCTGGGTCATATTGAAATCATTAAACAATTTTTTGAGGGGGACTCTAAAGTTAAATTATTTTGTGTTGGAGATGACTGGCAGAGTATTTATTCTTTTCAGGGGTCTGATCCGAAGTATTTTATAGATTTTGAAAAATATTTTGATAAATCAGCTAAAACCTATCTTGTTGATAATTATCGCTGCCCCAGTTCAGTACTTGAGGCTGGAAATTCTTTAATAGATAATAACAAACATAAGATTAAGAAAAAAGTTAAGGCAAATAATCCAGCAGAAACCATTCCTGAATTACATATTTTATCAGATAGTAATCGTTATAAACATCGAGTAACAAATTATACAGTTAATCTGGTTAAGAAATATCTAGCTGAGGAAAATGAACCAAAAGATATAATGATAATCTGTCGCTATGATGGGGCAGCTCCTTTTCTGAAAGCAATAAAAGAAAAGCTTAAGACTGATGGGATTTCATATATTGGTAAAGGAGATGACTATTATAATGCAGAGAGTAATAGTCAGAGGCCGGAAAATGCTGTTTCAATCTTTTCAGTGCATCAATCCAAAGGTCGAGAAGCAGATAATGTTATTTTATTGCATATGGTAAAAGATGATAACTTTAGTTTTCCGACAGTAGATAAAGAGAGCAAATTAATTGAGCCGGTTAAACTTAATAAAATCAACCATTTAGAAGAAGAAAGACGTCTTTTTTATGTAGCAATCACCCGAGCGAGCAAAAATCTTGATATTTTAACTCAATCAAATAATATGTCACCATTTGTTAAGGAAATTGAAAGTCATCTTGAAAAAGCTGAAAGCCTAAATCTTTCCAACATTCAAAAGAATAAAGGTTTTGATTTAACAGCTAAAATCTACAGACTCTGGGACTCAAATAGTGATAAAATTAGGCAGTCTGGGATGCTGGAGACCAGAACAGAGGAAACAATTCATTTTCTTGCCTGGGAAAGTTCTGATTTAAAAGAGTTAGAAGAAAATATATGGTATAAACTAAGAAATCTAAAACTAAAAGAATATCAAGGTAAGAAACAAATTCAATTTACTGCTAAGACAGAAATAGTTGAACTTTACCAGGAATGATTCAAAAATTTAATATCAAAATACTGGCTGAAAAGCATCAAAGAATTGAGGGATCTATTAGAAGCCGACTGGGTCGTTTAGTCTAAATCCTTTTTCAAACCGCTATTTTTGTCGAATTCATTGAATTCCCCACTGAGATAAAGTATAATAGAAAATGAATATATGCTAAAATTTTGCAGTTGAAATAGATTGTTTTACAAACAGGGGGATCTTTATGAAGACCAAAGAATTAATTATGAATACAGTTCGAATCATTGGAGATATTATTTTTGTTAATATAGATTTTTTACTCGCTTTTAAACTGCGCTTTGGAGACACAATTCCTGCTCAAAACTATAATGCTTACATGGACTTAATACCATACATCTCTGTTTTTGCAGTTCTCTTATTTCAAATGTACAACCTTTACAGTAATCAATTGAAAAGAAGAATAGATGAGATATTCTATACTTTTATTCCAGCAACATTCATAATGGTCTTATTTGTAGGAACCTTAACCTATCTAACTCATTCTTTAGCTTTTCCGCGCTCAGTTTTTTTGATTTCTTTCCCAGTGCTTTTTGTAACCATGATAGCTTGGAGATACTTAGCTTTAGCTTTAGAACGTTTTATTTCTAAAAAGGAAGATATAATTATCGTAGGTCGTGGAGAAAATACAGCCAAGTTGATTAAAAATATTGCTCATTCGATGCATAAAAGTTATAATATAAAGGATGTAATTATAGATAATCCCGATTATCTTAAAGATTTAGATTATGTTAAGTTCGATCTTTCTACTGATTTTAGTAATTTAGAAGAAAAATTGATGGCCGTGGAAGCAGATATCATCTTTGTTGCTTCCAACTTAAGTGAAGAAGAAAAAAAGGATGCTTTTTATGCAGCTCTGGAAAAAAATTGGGAAGTTTCTCTGGTGCCGGAATTTTATGAGATTATGCTTTCCGGTTCTCGGTTAGAACAGATAGGAGAAATGCCTGTTTTTGAGATTGTTGCTCCTCATAATTCAATTGGTTTTTTCTTTAAAAGGGTGACAGATATTATTCTTTCTGCTGTTGGGCTGCTTTTAAGTCTACCTCTAACTATACCTGCTGCATTAGCAGTTAAGCTGGAGAGTAAGGGGCCTCTATTCTTTACCCAGGAGCGAATCAGTCGAATGGGAGAGAAATTTGAGGTATATAAATTCAGGACTATGGTCAATAATGCAGAAAAAGATACAGGTCCTGTCTTAGCCCAGAAAAATGACAGTCGAGTCACAAAAGTAGGTAAATTTTTAAGAAAGACCAGAATAGATGAGATACCTCAGTTAATAAATGTTTTAAAAGGAGATATGAGTATAGTTGGTCCAAGACCTGAAAGACCGCATTTTGTTGGCCAGTTTGAAAAGGAAATACCCCATTACAAATACCGCCACTTTATCAAAACAGGGATTACAGGTCTGGCTCAGGTTTACGGCTTCTATGATACTGATGCTGAGGATAAGCTCAGAATGGATCTTTTATATGCCAATAAGCGCTCATTTGTCTTTGACTTAAAAATCTTACTGGAAACTTTAAAGGTTATCTTTATGGGGCATAAAGCAAATTAATATAATTCAAGAAATTTCACCCGGTGCTAATATTCTGCAGCAGCGGGTATTTTATTACACAGATCAGGGGAGTTGATAATTAATGAAAGTATTAGTAACAGGTGGAGCAGGCTTTATTGGCTCCAACATAGTAGATGGCTTAATTGAAGCAGGTCATCAAGTAATAGTAGTTGATAATTTAAGCACAGGTAAAAAAGAAAACTTAAATGACCAGACTGAATTTTATCATCTGGATATTAGAGATCAGGAATTAGAGAAAGTCTTTAAAGAAAATGAGATTAGCCATGTAATTCACCATGCAGCCCAGATAGATGTTCAGCACTCCATTAAAGACCCTCTTCAAGATGCTCAGAATAACATTTTGGGCACTATCAATCTTTTAGAGTGCTGCAGAGCATACAATACAGAAAAAATAATTTATGCCTCATCTGCGGCTGTCTACGGAGAACCAGATTATCTGTCGGTAGATGAAGAACATTCTATTAAGGCAATGTCACCTTATGGGATTAGCAAACATACTCCAGAGCATTACATAAAAATGTACAGTGAATTTTACGATCTTAAATACACTATTTTTCGCTATGCCAATGTCTATGGCCCAAGACAGGATCCAAAAGGGGAAGGTGGAGTAGTTTCCATTTTTGTAGATAAGATGCTGGCAGAAGAAAGGCCGCTAATCTTTGGTGATGGTCAGCAGACCAGAGACTTTATCTATGTTGCTGATTTGGTAAAAGCAAATCTAATGGCCTTAAAGCAGGGAGATAATATCCTGGTTAATATCAGTACTGAAAGTAGAGACAGCGTCAATGACCTGGTTGACTACTTAAATGAAATTTTACCCTATGATCTGGATCCTATTTATGAAGAAGCACGTCAGGGGGATATACGGCATTCTTCTTTAGCAAATGGTAAAGCAGAAGAGCTTTTAGGCTGGACTCCTGATTATGATCTTAAAACTGGTTTAGAAAAGACTGTTGAGTACTACAGATAAGCATAAAGTTGTTTTAGCTGCTTATACATTTTTAATAATTCAATAGAGAAGTTGAAAGATATTTAATCCTCTTAGTGCAGATAGGTCAGGTAATAATTTTTTCTGCTTAAGGGGATTTTTATTTCGATTATTTTTTAATAATATTCAGAAAATTATTGACAAGCAGAAAATTATATAATAAACTTAGTTTATAAAGTGGTTTTATAAAGTTTTTAATTAAGCTGGAGTGATTGTTATGGATAAAGAAGAACGTTTAAAAATATTATATAAAATACTATTAGAAAATGAAGCCTTAACCAAACCTGAACTGGCTGAAAAGGCCGGGCTTTCTCTAACAGCAATTTCTGATTATATCAACGAACTGGTAGATTCTGATTGGATTTTACCGCGCAAAAAAGCCGATTCCAGCGGGGGGAGAAGGGCAGTTATCTATGAGATTAATGCCAAAAAAAGATATATAATTGGAATTGATTTAAAAGACAGCCATTTTTATATCTTCATCTCTGACTTAAAGGGAGAAATAATTAAAACTAAGATCCATTATCTCAATAACTGCAGCTTTAATTATTATATTAATGAAATTTTAAAAGTTATCAGAACAATCTTGGCTGAACTTAATTTAAAAAATGAAGACTTTCTTTCTTTCGGGATTTCTATTTCTGGAATCACGGATTTTGAAAATAAAATTGTAAACCGCTCCAATCAGCTTGACTGGACAGATCAGCCGCTCGCCGAAAGGCTGGAAAAAGAGCTTGAGATTCCTGTCTTTGTAGAGACTGATGTCAGGATTTATGCCCACAATGAATTAGATAAGGATGATCAAAACAATATAACCACAGTGCTCTTTATAGGAGAGGGAATAGGCCTGGCTTTAATAGTCAGAAATCAGATCCTGCAGGGTTATACAAATCGGGTTGGTGACAACAGATTTTTTGGGGAAAAATTAAAGAATTTAATTTATATCATTCGTAATGATCAGTATCTAAAAGAAATTAATAAACTTCCCTATTATTCAAAGGAGTTTGAGGAAGAAAAAATAGAAGAGTTAAACCAGAGATACAAGGAATTTATCAGCAAAAATCAAAAAAACAGCAAAGAACTCAATGATTTTACCGACTACATTGCTTCGATGATGTTATCTACCATCAATTTATTAAATCCTAAAAAAGTTCTTCTAACTGGAAATGTCTTTGATTATAATGATCTGATCTATTCTCAGGTCAGAGAAAAGATATCTGCAGGAGAGATGTATCATCTACCGGAGATAAAAAGAAATAAAAAGAGCGAAAGCCCGTTAGAAAAGGCAGTGCTTTCATTTTTAATGCAGAAATTTTTTGCAATAGAAAAATTTAATTTAATGAGGGAGTAAATAAATGATATTTGAGCAGCAGATGAGCTACAGCAGAGAAAAAATAATACGCGAAGATCAGAGCTACTATAATCTGGTTGAATTAAGACTCAAAGATGCTTCCAGAATAGACTTTGAGAAAGTTGAAAACAAAAATTTTAAGGAAAAACTCTTTGATACCGCCCACTTAAGACTCTTAAAGGCAAAAGAAAGAGGAGTAGAAAAGCCTTTGGTTATAGTCTGGGCTGCTTATGGACATCAGATTTCTGCAGCTGATTTTTTCCCGGAGCTGCTTAAAAGCTGCAGTGAAGAGTATCTTAGTTTAAATGCCCTGATCAAAGAAAAAATGAAGGCTTTAATCAAAAGCAAAAATTACATAATCAGGGATAATAAACTCAGGGTAAAGGCTTTAAATTCTGAGTCTGCTCGTGCTGCCCAAAAGATTATCAGCTTTTTAGAAAGTGAAGAGAGAATCAAAGTCTATCAGAGTGAGAGTGAGCTCAGTCAAGAGGAGATCTATAGAAGTTTGGATTATAAGCGGGATTTAATTGCTGTTGGAGAAATTGCCTATCCTTCAAACTACAGTAGAGAGCATAGATATCCACTCAGCTTTAACGGCTCCTATTTCTTACTGGAGGAGGCCGACTGGGAGAGCAAATATTCACTGCTTGGAGACCACTACGGCCTTTTGATCTGTGAAGGGGAGATTATAAGCCCACCACTTTTCAAGCGCTCAACCCTGCTTAAAGATCAAAATAATAACTGGGAGCTAAAAAAACCATTTTTAAGTGACTTAAGCCTTAAACTGCAGGGGAAAAAATTTAATTTAGCTAATTTTGAAGTTAACAAAGAAGCTGAATTCAGCCTCTATAACCGCTACTTTGGGGTAGAAGAAAATAAAAAAGCACTTGGAATAACACCTGCAGCAGCAGATAAAATAGAGATTATAATAATTGACAATCAGGTTGTTGGTGTTAAAAGTGGTGGAGAAAATGAAATAGCACAAAATTCCCTGATCCTTTCCCTGCCGGCTGCAGAATTTGAATTTGACCCTAAAAAATCTAAAAAAGTTGAATACAGCTTTAACAGCGGTAAAAAATATCAGTCTGCCCTGCAGGCAGGTCCGCTTTTAGTTGAGGACTTTAAATTAAGGCTCGCTCAAGACACTTTAAAGGAGGAAGAGTTCTTTGGTGCAGATCCCAAGGGAAAAAGGGGACAGTTTGAGCGGGTTGTGCCCACAGATTATGCCGCTGACATTGATCAGACGAGGGCGGCCCGGCTGGCTGCAGGCATCTCAGCTGAGGGAGAATTCTGCCTCTTAGCAGTAGAATCTGTAAATACAGGAATGGAAGCCGGTAATGAGTCTTCTGGAGCCACCCTGCTTGAAATGGCAGAGCTGGCTCACAAAAGAAATTATAAATATGCCTTGAATTTAGATGGAGGTGGTTCTGCAAATATTCAATATCTTTACGGCAAGCTGCTTAAGACAGCCGATCGTAGGGGGCTGCCGGAGGTTGTTTATGAGAGAATGGTTCCAGTTTTAGGCTTTATAAAACAAACTTAGGGGGATAAAAATGCAAAAAAAATTATGGATTATTAGTCTTTCAGCTTTATTAGTTTTATGTTTCGCCTTTACAGCTTATGCCCAGACAACAACGATCCGCTACTTTATGTGGGATCCGGAGTTTAAGGATTTAGAACAGGGGTTAATTGATGAGTTTGAAGCAGAAAATCCGGATATTGAAGTTGAATTTACAGCTTTAGAACCATCTAATTACTGGCCTAAGATTTCTGCCATGGCATCAGCTGGTGAACTGCCAGATGTATTTAATATGTCTTCAGGCTATATTGATCAGTGGGCTGGAGACGGTTTACTGATGAATATTCAGGATGAGGTTGATAAGCTGCCCCAGGATGACTATTTTACCAAGGTATTTTCTACCCTGCGCTATCCAGATAAAGAGAGCAGTGACATGTATGGTATTCCCTATGCCTGGGTAACAACTGTTTTATACTACAATAAAGATATGTTTGATGAAGCAGGAATAGATTATCCAAGTGATGACTGGAGCTGGGAAGATTTCCGCAAGGCAGCTCAGGCCTTAACTATTGATGAAAATGATGATGGTGTGGCTGAGCAGTACGGTTTCTGGTGGTATGGACGCTATGCTCATGTAGAGCCCTGGATTTATGCCAATGGCGGCCGGATACTTAATGAAGATAAGACAAGAATCGCTGTAGATGCAAAGGCAAAAGAAGCTCTAAACTTCTTGGCTGATCTAAGCAATGAATATAATGTTTCACCACCTAAAAGAGATATCGTAGGCATCAGACAGCAGGATATGTTCCCCTTACAGCAGACAGCAATGTGGGTTGATGGTTCCTGGAATGTTGCTCATGTACGACAGATGGGAGAGGGAGCCTTTGACTGGGGTATTGCTAAAGTTCCTCAGGGTCCTTCAGCAGAGGCTGGAGAGTATGAAGCCTATGGCTGGCCTGATTCTCTAGTTATTTCTAAAGAAAGCAAGCATAAAGAGGCTGCCTGGAAGTTAGTTAAGTATTTAATTGGTAAAAACCGTCCTCTAGAATCATATATGGCAGGTAAGGTTCCAATCAATAAATCACTTGCTAATTCAGATGAGTGGCTGGAAAAGGATAAGCAGCCGGCTGAGATGAATATCATTTTAGAGTTAGGGGAAATGATGGGCAGAACCAGCTTTACTCCTGGCTGGGGTGAATGGCGCGGCTATGCAGATACAGGTGGAGCCGGAATGAATGGTGTGCTTGACAGCATTACTAATGGTGAAATGACTGTTGAAGAAGCAGTTGAGACTTTCACCAAATATGGAAACGAAGTATTAGAAAGATACTATCCAGAAGAATAGAACTGATAAGTAGAGGAATGGAGATTTAATTTATCTCCATTTCTCTTTAAAAAGGAGGTACTGCTGATGCGTTATAAAAAAATAACTCCCTGGTTATTTTTAATTCCAACTCTGCTGGGGTTGATTTTTTTTAGATTGGGACCGATGATCGCCGCCGGAATGGCTAGTTTTACCAGGTGGAATGTCTTTTCACCGCCGGAGTGGATTGGACTCGGTAATTATATAGAACTTTTTAATTCTGATATATTTCTTTTAATCCTAAAAAATACTGTTATCTTTACCCTTGTTTTTGTACCGGGAGTAATGGTGGTTGCTTTATTTTTAGCACTTTTAGTCAATAATAAGCTTCGGGGGATGACATTTTTTAGAGGCCTTTTCTATCTGCCAGTAATAACTTCTGTAGTTTCAATTGGAGTTATCTGGAGCTGGATTTTAAGTCCCCGTTTTGGACTTATCTATCAGCTTGTTAATAAATTTTTCAGTGTGGCCCGGTTGCCTTCACTTTTAGGTGATGGCCGCTACGCTCTTTTTACCTTGATTTTTGTGTATATCTGGAAGATGGCAGGTTACCAGATGATACTTTTTTTAGCAGGTCTGCAGAACATACCATATATGTATTATGAGGCGGCAACTATTGATGGAGCAAGTATCTGGCAGAAATTCAGATATATAACCCTGCCCTTATTATCACCGACAACCTTTTTTGTACTCATTATCTCTATTATCATGTCTTTAAAAACTTTTGAGTTAACATTTATCATGACTCAGGGGGGACCAAATTATGCTTCATCTACCCTGATTTTCAGTATTTATGTTAATGCCTTTAAACATTTCAGGATGGGTTATGCATCTGCAATGTCCTACATTTTATTTATCATTGTAGCTGTTTTCACCTACCTTAATTTTAAATATAAAGATCGCTGGGTCAACTACAGTGAATAGGAGGTGCTTAAATTGAGTCTTGCTCGTAAAATTTTATTATACACTATTTTAATTATTATTTCTCTGACTACTATCTTTCCTTTTTTATGGATGCTTTCCTCATCTTTTAAAACTATGGGAGAAATCTTTGCCTTAACTCCAAACTTTATTCCGGCCAAGCTATTTAAAGAGGGAATGTGGGATAATTACAGAACAATTTTAAGTGAATATAACTTTTTCCGCTTTATTTTAAATTCATTTCTGGTGGCAGGTCTTGCTGCTTTAGGACAGCTCTTTACCTGCAGTCTCGGGGGCTTTGCCTTTGCCAGGATGGAATTTAGGGGTAAGGAAGTAATCTTTGCTCTAATGCTGGCGACAATGATGATGCCGATTCAGGTCACCATTATTCCCGAATATTTTATTATGCTTAAACTCAACTGGTATAATACCTATCTACCTCTAATAGTGCCTTCTATATTAATCGGTTCCTTTGGGACTTTCCTCTTCCGCAGCACCTTTGAAAATATGCCTTCTTCAATGGAAGAGGCGGCTTTTATAGATGGAGTTAGTGACTGGCAGATGTATTATAAGGTCTTTCTACCAAACGCCAAACCGGCTCTCGCTTCATTATTTATTATTGCCTTTATGAATAACTGGAATGCCCTTTTAAGACCTGTTATCTATATTGATAAACCGGCTCTTTATACAGTAACTATGGGACTTGCCATGTTTAAAGGTAATTATGGAACCCAGTGGCATCTGCTTTTAGCAGGATCAGTGCTTTCAATTTTACCTATACTGCTGGTCTACATGTCGATGCAGAAATACTTTGTCAGAGGAATGCTGACTTCAGGAACTAAGGGGTGATTAGATGATAAAATTTGGAACCGGTGGCTGGCGGGCAATAATTGCTGAAGATTTCACCTTCTACAATGTTAAGCTGGTGGGAAAGGCGATGGCCCGCTATATCAAAGAAAATAACTTTAAAAAGGAAGTTGTTGTCGGTCATGATTTCCGCTTCTTATCAGGGAGATTCTCAAGGGCATTATCAGAGAGCTTAGTCGAAGAGGGAATTGAGGTCTTATTTATGGAGGAGGCTGCACCAACTCCAATGGTTATGCTGGCAGTTGATGAAAATAATTTGAACCTTGGTGCCTCGGTTACAGCATCACACAACTCTGCTGAATACAATGGGATTAAAGTTTTTGTGGAAGAGGGGAGAGATGCTCCTGAGGAAGTGACTGACCGCCTGGAAGAGCTGGTGGAAGAGGTTGGCGAGATAGATTACCAGCGGGGCATCTTTTTTAAGCTGATTGAAGAGGGAAAAATAAGCTATTATAATAATAAGAATCAGTATATTGATTCGCTTTTAGCATTAATTGATGAAGAATTAATCCAGTCAAAAAACTTTCGCATCCTCTTTAATCCGATGTATGGAGTTTCCAAAGATATTATGATGATGTGTCTTGCCTCACTCCGCTGCTATGTTGACACCATGAATGCCTACCGGGATACGATGTTTGGTCTTGATATTCCCTCCCCAAATAGAGAGCAGCTCGGTGATATGGAGGTCAGAATTGAAAAGGGGAAATACGATTTCGGTCTGGCTACAGATGGTGATTCTGATCGGATGGCCCTGATCGATGAAAAGGGTAATTTTGTTGACTATAATGATGTGTTGAAGCTATTATACTACTATCTTAAAGAATACCGGGGTGAAAGCGGTGGTATAGTAAGAAATATTGCAACCACCCATATTTTAGATGAGATGGCTGAATATTATGGAGAAGAAGCCTATGAGGTTCCTGTTGGCTTTAAAAACATTTCTCAGTCGATGCAGGAACATGACCTTTTATTGGGAGGAGAGAGCAGTGGCGGACTTAAAATCAGAGGTCATATCAACGGCAAGGATGGTATTTTAGCCTCACTGCTGGCTGTGGAGATGATGGCCAGAACAGGTAAGAAAATTGGAGATATTTTAAAAGAGATCGAGAGCAAATTTGGCTCACTCTATTTTTCTTATGACAATTTTGAATACGAGTCTTCAGAGAGAAAGAGGCTGGAAAAGCTGCTTTTTGAAGAAAAGTACCAGCCTGATTTTAATCTTTTAAGTGAGAGTGACGCTTTGAGCAATAAAAAGCTTCTTAAAACAAGTTATCTCGATGGGGTTAAATACTATTTTGATGATCAGAGCTGGATTTCTATTCGTTTTTCCGGAACTGAGCCCCTGCTTAGAATCTATATGGAAATGAGAGATCAGGCTGAGGTAAAAGAAATTATAAACTTTTTAAAAAGTGATTTGAATATATAAACTTTACTTTTGGAGGAATTTTTATGTCTAAGCTGGATGAGCAAAGAATAGAATACGGCCTGATTCTGGCAGCAGGCAGAGGTACCCGCCTCGGAGATTTAACTGAGGAGCTTCCAAAGGCCCTGGTTAAGATAAAAGAAGAGATGAGAGTTATTGACTATATTTTAAAGGGCTATGCTGCAGCAGGTTTAAAAAAAGCAGTAATTATAATCGGCTATCAGGGAGAGAAGATAAAAGATTATCTTGGAGATGAGGCCTATGGTCTTGAAATAATATATATTGAGCAGGATCTTGATAATTATGGTACGGCAAAGGCTGTAGAGCAGGCTAAAGCTCTGCTTGAAAACAAATTTTTTATAATGACTTATGGAGATATAATTACAGAGGCTGAAAACTATAAGCGGTTAATTAAAGCTGGCCGTGATTTAGGCTTAAAGCATTCAGGTATGCTCTTAAACTGGCTGAAGGAGATTAAAAAAGGCGGGCTGGTTAAATTTGAAGCTGATGAAGAAATTTTTTTTGAATTCAATCAAGATCATAGACTGCAGAAGAAGGAAAAAGAAGTTTTTAAGGTTAAAAGTATCAAGGAAAAACCCGATCAGAAGGGTGGAGGCTGGAACAGTGCCGGTATCTATTTATTTTCTCCAGAAATTTTTAAATGGATTGCTCAGGTTGACCCTTCTGACCGGGGAGAATATGAGCTTCCTGCAGCAGTTAATCTGCTTTTAGAAGCTGGGGAGAAACTCTATGCTTTAAAAAGTAGAGGCTACTGTCAGGATGTGGGGACTCCTGCTGATCTGGATTATTTAAAAAAGTTTTTAGATAATTAAAATGATATTTCCTGCCATTTTTAGCTTAATTTTTCAAAGTTATTAATCAGCTCCTTTAATTTGATTGGTGTAATTAAGTTATTTAGATCAATTTATTTTAATAGCTCTGCGTTAATAGAAAAGGTGTATAAAAATCAATGAAAAGAAAATATTCAAATTAGCTTACCGCTTACAAATGTTGTTATGACAAGAATGTTGATGATATATCTAATGGCATAGAGATGGGATGGGTGATTCTCTAGAACAAGAACTAGAACAAGTTATAAAAACGTTTGTTAGAATTAAAATTTTAAATTTAATTGAGAAAATTTTCACTAAAAAGCAGGGAAAATTATACTTCCCGTGAAGTATAATAGTATAAATTTCCCAAAAAGGAGTATATACATATGCCTGCTAAAAAAATAAAAGCAGTAAAATCTTTATTTAGAGCAGCTTTATCAATATCTAAAAATGATTATCTAAGTTTTTTGCAGTCTCTTTATGATCTATTTTCACAATTTTCGGAAGCAAGAGAGGTTGAGTTTGAAGACATTTTTAGAGAAGCACTGACTTTAACTTTTGAAAATCAGAAGAATTATCTCCTGCAGTTTGCTGATTCAAAGCAGGAGATTGATTTGCTCAAAGAAGAAGTTATCACTTCAATTTCTCAAAGTGATATATCAATGACAGGAAAAGAATTAGTTCAGCTAAAAGAAAAAGTATTTTTAGATAAATTATCTCAACTCTTAAAAGATAAATTAATAATTAGTGGTCATACTTTAAATGAACAGGATATTGAATCACTAGTAACTTCATTTTTAAAAGCACTTAGAGTAAAAATTATTAAATTGATTTCTCAAAACCAGGCTCAATTTAACCAACTTAT
The DNA here is from genome assembly GCF_003337665.1 of Halanaerobium sp. ST460_2HS_T2. Taxonomy (NCBI): domain Bacteria; kingdom Bacillati; phylum Bacillota; class Clostridia; order Halanaerobiales; family Halanaerobiaceae; genus Halanaerobium; species Halanaerobium sp. ST460_2HS_T2. The sequence continues at coordinate 10,443 of NZ_QPJF01000031.1, read as the reverse complement.
CTTAAAATATAATCAGGAGCATCAGGCTGATTTATTAACTATCAAAAAAGAGTTAGAAGATTACTTTAATTGTTATCAGGAGATTTTAATAGAATTAAAAACTGATACTGAAGATATAAAAGTGATGCTGATGGATTTAGCAAGAGATATTAAGAGTTTAAAAAAAGAAGATGATCTCAGTTTTGAAGAACTTCTAGATCAAGTTACTGCAAATATTGAAAATGAATCTTATCAAAATAAAGTGGTCAAACGCTATTTTATTAACCAAATGACTGAGCTATTACTGGAACTTAAAGCAGAAGGAGAGCAGAGATTTAGACAATTAATTAACACAATATTATTACCTCTGCCCAGAAGGATTAACCCAGACCGCAAACTTAATTATAAGGAGAAACTACACAGTATAACAAATATAATTAGGTTGCTGACAATGCTCAAAATTTATTATCCTGATCTGGATTTAAATTATAAAATAGCTTCTCCCATGCAGATATCCGAAGAAAATGATATCTGTTACTTACATACAGAAAAAAATGTTCAGATAGAAAAGGCCATTATTGATTTTTTTAATTATGATCCTGCACCAATAGAAGCAGAAAAAATTAGCCACTTTATTGTTGCCAGAGCAAGTAAATATAGCTGTACAGGTAAGCATACCGAAGGGTGTAAGCTTCAATTTAAATATATTATTAAATCTATCTCTGATATTCCCGATAGTGACCCGCGATTTTTATATACAGAAATCAAAGATCAACATAGTTATATAGGCCACTGCGGCAGCTGTTTTACAATAGCATATTCTAATGATCAGAATAAATTCAAAAAGCGTCTAGAAGGTTTACTGGAGGTAAAATAAAATGTTTAAAAAAACGATTCAGGAATTATTTGAAGTAAAAATTCATCAGGATCAAGAACTAAAATATTTAAATTCATATTTTACTGATCCGGAGGAAAAAAAGTTTGTGTTTGCTTGGAGCAGCTTTAATAATTTCAGTCAGCTTAATCATAGCTGGGAGGATTATCAGAATCAGGATATTGCTCTGTACTTACAGAATAAAAAATATGGTAAACAAAATATACGCTGGGATATCTATTATCTTCTTTTTTATCCAGCTGGAGAAAAAATTGATCCTGCAGAAATATTTAAAATTGAAAAAGACAGGCATATCTGTCGCAAAATAATAATCGAATATCAAAACCTGGCTGATTTAAAAAAACAGTTAAAAAATAAACTACCCTTTAGTTCTGAGTTTTATGATTCAGCTAATACAGCAGGCAATTATACTCAGCAAGAATTTTACAGCAGACTAAAAAACAAACTGGGTTTTGAAGCAGCAGAAATTAAAAACATGCTAAAAATCAATAATGGTGGTGAAAAGGAGAATGAATAATTTTGATCTAATTAGAGTAGAAATCGATTACTTTCGAGGCTACAGCCAAAAGAGGATTTTTGAACTTGAGAGTGGAAGTGATTTATCAATACTAGCAGGAGCCAATGGTCTTGGTAAAACTTCATTTTTTGATGCTGTAGAATGGGCTTTTAGTGGTAGACTCTTCCGCTATGAGGAGGCTAATGAAGAGAAAAACAATAGTCACTTTATCAACCACCGCTGTGGGGTAAAAAATGAAGTGAAAAAACCAGCAGAAGTTAGACTAACAATTGCTAATGATCAAGAAAAATATTTCATTACCCGTAAATCAATTAACTTTAAAAATAAAAAAAGTGATTATGGAAGTTACCGCAGTCAGCTGCTGCTTGTAGACCAGAATGATAAAAAATATTTTAATCAAAAAGCAGAAAAAAAGCTGGATAGTATTTTAATCAAAAAAGAATGGCAGGGAGAACTGAAGTTCAAAGAAATTTTTAGTTATTATCATCTTCTGACTCAGGATAAATTAAATGCCTTTGTTCGTAATGCTAAGGGTCCAGAAAGATGGCAGCAGATTTCCAATTTGTTGGGAACCAGACGTTTTTTGAGTTTGAGTGAAGAATACAAAAAGAAAGCTGAAAAAATAAAAGAAAAGTTGAAACCTCTTGAAAAAAAGTGTGAAAATCTTAAAGCTAAAAGTAATAATTTTTCTAATTTATATTCAGATAAAAATATTTCTCAGGCAAATAATAATTTTGATTTACTTTACTATAAACACAATTTAGAAAAATGGAAAGACGAATTTGAGCTGAAACTTAACTTAGATAATTTTAATTTTGATAATCGAGATGAAAAAATCGAATATTTGCTGACTGCTGCTGAAGAAATAAAATTTGGTCTAAAAGCAGCTTTTGATAAAAGCGAAGAAAAGATATCTGCCATCAAAAATTTAAGAAATGATTATAATAGCTATCAAAAATATAAAAGAGAATTCAAAATCCTTAAGCGTTCAAAATCATTATTTGAGGAATTGAGGAACTTAAACTATCTAAAAGAGCATTTAGAAGAATATTATGATTATCATAGTTTATTAAAGAAAATCGATCAGAAGAAGAAAAAAATTCAAAAAGAAAAAGTTGAAATCTTAGAAGCCAAAGAAAAGCTTATTCCGAAAAAAGAAAAGTTAAAAAATCTGTATGAATTGTTAACAAACATGGAAAAAGATGAGCACAAAAATTATAGTAGATTTTCTAAATTGAGTTCTATCTTAATGACGTTAAAAATTATTTATCCAAATAGCAGCAAAGAATATAATTATTATTTTAAACAGATTGGTAGAATAAAACCTAAAGTTGATGAATTAGAAGAAAAACTCAAAAATTGCGCTAATACAGCAAATAAACTGCAAAACCAACTATATGAAATAAACCATTTTAATGATGAACTTTTCATTATCCTAGAAAAAAGCTTGAACTTTTTAGAAGAAGAAAAAACTAGCGAAAATGGTAAAGTTAAATGTCCTGTCTGCAGTAAAAGTTACCCCAAAATAGATTTAATAACAGAGATTAGAGCTAAAATTAGGACAGGTAGTAAAAAAGTAAAGCAGCTAAAAAAAGAAATTGTTAAAAGGAATAATGAGGAAAGACTTTTAAACAAAGAACTTAAAAAAGAGTATCAACAATTAACAGATCTGATGACAGATTTTGCATCTGATTTAAAAAAGGATCTGGATATTTTATTAGCACGGGAAAATGATTTTAAAGATCAGCTGGAAACTTTAAGAGAAAAAGAGAAGACTTTTAATAGAAAACTGGAGGGATTAAATTATATAAATCATCAAATTAAAACTATAATTGAACAATATGATCAATTAAAATTGAGTTCAGATACTGTAATAGAAACTTTTCTTGATAAAAGAATTGAGAGGCTTAAAAGAAATAAAGCAAAATATAAAATTACTTTTAAAGTAGATAATTATCAGGGTCTAGAAAAGAGAATAATATTGCTGAATAAAAAAATAAATAAATTTGAAGAGAAGCTAAAAAAATATAATTTAAGCAGAAAAGTTAATCATAAAATTCTTAAAAATAAAGAAATAGATTATCAAAATTTAAAAGAAAAACAGAAAAGTGCCCATCAAAAATCTGAGATGATGCTAAAAAGTTTAAAAGCAAAGCAAAAAGAGTTAAGAGAAAATGAAATTAGAATTCGGCATTATAAAATTAAGGAAGAATTAAAAGCGGCTAAAGCAAAAAAAGAAATATATTTGCAGAAACTAATTAAAACTGAAAAAATAGTTGAAGCTGTCAAAGATGTAGTCAGTGAGATGAACGAAAAAATACTGAGTGAACAGCAGGAATTTATTAATAGAATATTTAAAAGAATTTATCCCCATCCTTACTTTAGAGATTTAATTTTAAAGATTAGTGCTAATAGCAGAGGTAATAATTCTTTAATGATTAGCTGTCTAGATAGTGATGTAAATAAGGAAATTAACCCTGCCTATACTTTTAGTGCTGCCCAGATAAATATAGTTGCCCTCAGTATCTTTCTATCAATGGCTTTAAAACAGAAATTTAGCAGATTAAATACAATTTTACTCGATGATCCTGTCCAAAGTATGGATGATTTAAATATAGTATCTTTTGTTGATGTTTTAAGGAGCTGCTGCCTGGATAATGAAGGATTAAATAAACAGCTGATTGTATCTACCCATGATGATAAGTTTTATCGACTGCTAAGAAAAAAGTTTCGTTTCCTTTCCGCAGCAGGACACTACTTTACCGCTTATGATCAAAACGGACCAGAAATTATTATTCAGACTTAAAAAAATTATTAACAAGTTATGATTTTAGATTTCGAAAAAAAGAGAAAATGAGGAAAATTAAATATTAAATATTAGTAGCAGTTTCTATCTTTTACTGGGGTCTGCTCTTTTTCTATAGAGCTTGTTTTTACTGCCATATTTTGATAGAATCTAATCAGTTGAAATAAAGTTTTTAAAGCTCAAAATTTCGAGCTAATTCGACAGAAGAGCTTGCTTATAGAGCCAGGATAAATAATGACCAAGATTTCTAAAAATCCTGGCAGCTATATATTTTTAAGGAGGGTCAAATTTGGATCATTTAGATAAGTTAGAAAGTAGAAGTATTCATATTTTAAGAGAAGCCTACAGTGAATTTAATAATATCTGTATGCTCTGGTCAGTTGGTAAGGATTCAACAGTTATGCTCTGGCTTGCCAGAAAGGCATTTTTTGGTCATGTACCAATTCCCTTAGTACATATTGATACAAGTTATATGATTCCGGAGATGATTGAACACCGGGATAAATTGGCAAAAAAGTGGAATCTTGATATGATCTACGGTCAGGATGAAGAAACTCTGGCAGCAGGAGATACCTTTCCCAATGGTAAGGCTACTCACTTAGAATGTTGTGGACGCTTAAAAACAGATGCCCTGAAAAATACTTTAAACGGTAACTGGAGACGCTACAGATACAATCACAATAAAGATAAATATGAACTGGACAGCAACCGCGTGCCCTACACAGGGGTAATTGTTGGTGCTCGTGCAGATGAGGAAGGCTCCCGCTCTAAGGAGAGATATTTCTCACCCCGGGATCGAAATAATGACTGGGATATTGGCGATCAGCCGCCTGAGTTCTGGGATCAGTATAAGACTGATTTTGCTCCTGGTACGCATGTTAGAATTCATCCACTTCTAGACTGGACTGAGCTTGATGTCTGGGAATATATTCAGCGCGAAAAGATACCTATGGTTTCCTTATATTTTGACCAGGGTGAGGGTAAACGCTACCGCTCTTTAGGGTGTGCTCCATGTACTGAGCCAGTAGAATCTACAGCCTCAACAGTAGATGAGGTAGTAGAAGAGCTGAAAACAGGTAAGTTTTCCAATATCGCTGAGCGTGATGGAAGAGCTCAGGATAAAGAAGATGGCGGCGGTTTAGAAGAACTGCGCAAAGACGGATATATGTAGGAGGTAGAGATGAATAAAACAACTGGAGAACAGGATTTGAATTTAGTTATTGCAGGACATGTTGATCACGGTAAAAGCACAATAATCGGGAGAATGCTGGCAGATACAGATTCTCTGCCTGACGGCAAGTTAGAACAGGTAAAAGAAACCTGCCGCAAAAACTCAAAGCCCTTTGAATATGCTTTTCTTTTAGATGCTCTAAAAGATGAGCAGGCTCAGGGAATTACAATCGATTCAGCCCGCGTCTTTTTTCAGACAGATATGAGACAATATATAATTTTAGATGCTCCGGGGCATATTGAATTTCTAAAAAATATGGTAACAGGTGCAGCCAGAGCAGAAGCTGCTCTACTGGTGATCGATGCTTCTGAAGGAGTGAGGGAGAATTCTCGCCGCCACGGTTATATGCTTTCCATGCTTGGAATCAAGCAGGTGGCAGTAGTGGTCAACAAGATGGACTTAGTTGACTATGACGAAGATACATACAATCAAATAGTTGAAGAATACACAGACTTTTTAGCTGAAATCGGACTTGAGGCAGAGCGCTTTATCCCGGTCAGCGGCATGCTCGGAGATAATGTAGCCGAAAAATCAGAGAATATGCCCTGGTTTGAAGGCAAGACTGTTTTAGAACAGCTGGACAGCTTTGAAAATGCAGCCCTGCCGCATAATAAGCCCTACAGAATGCCGGTTCAGGATGTATATAAATTTACCAAAGGAGGAGATGACCGCCGCATAGTTGCCGGAACAGTAGCAGCAGGTGAATTAAATATCGGGGATGAGGTTGTTTTTTATCCTTCAGGTAAGAAGAGTACTGTTAAAACCATAGAAGGTTTTGAAGAAGATCAGCAGCATAAGGTTAAGGTCGGTAAGGCAACCGGTTTTACCCTGGATGAGCAGATCTATATCACTAGAGGTGAGCTTGCCTCTAGAGCTGATGAAGCTGAGCCCCAGGTTTCAGCAAGAATCAAGGCCAATTTATTCTGGTTGGCCCGTCAGGATTTAGTTAAGGATAAGGTCTACCACTTAAAACTCGGTACAGCCAAGGTTAAGGCCCGCCTTGAAAAGATCAATCGGGTTATCGATGCTTCAAACTTAGACCAGGATGAAAGTAAAGAAAAAATAGAGCGCCACGATGTAGCAGAGGTAGTCTTTAAGCTCGATAAGGCGATGGCCTTTGATTTAGCAGGAGAGATAGAAGAAACCAGCCGCTTTGTCATTGTCGATGACTTTGAGATTGCCGGTGGTGGAATTATCTCTGAGGCCTTAGAAGATGAACAGAGCTGGGTCAGAGAAAAGGTTATGCGCCGTAACTACAACTGGGAGCAGTCTTTAATCAGCCGCGAAGAAAGAGCAGAGAAATACAATCAAAAATCAACTCTGGTTTTAATTACTGGAGAAGAGGATGTAGGTAAAAAGCCGACTGCCAAAGCCTTAGAAAAGAGACTCTTTAATGATGGTAAGGTAGTTTACTTCCTCGGTATCGGAAACCTCCTCTACGGTGTTGATGCTGATATTAAAAATGGTGATAACGGTCATAAAGAAGAACACCTGCGCCGTCTGGCAGAGGTTTCCCATTTAATGCTGGATGCAGGTGCAATTTTAGTTGTAACTGCAGTTGAACTAACTCAGTCTGATCTGGAGTTAATTAAGACTACAGTTAACCCTCAGCAGATCGAAACTGTCTGGCTTGGGGACAGAGTAACTACAGACTTAGAATTTGACCTCCATATTCCAGAATTCACCTCTGAAGATCAGGTTTCAGCTCAGATAAAGGGCCTGCTTCAGGACAGGGGGATTATCTTTAGACCATGGTAGATAATATAAAGTGGCATTCAGGTGAAATTGATAAGGCTGCCCGGGAAGAACTTCTCGGACAGCAGGGAATGGTGCTCTGGTTTACCGGACTTTCGGGTTCCGGTAAATCAACCATTGCTGTTGAGGTAGAAAAGGAGCTCTACCGGAGGGGTAGAGCTTCCTACCGCCTTGATGGTGATAACCTGCGCTTTGGTCTAAATAAGGACCTCGGTTTTACAGCTGAGGATCGGCAGGAAAATATCCGCCGGATAGGAGAAGTAGCTGCCTTATTTGCAGATGCCGGTCTGATAACTTTAGCTTCTTTTATCTCTCCCTATAAGGCCGGGAGAGAGGCCGCCCGTCAGGCTGCAGGGACTGAAAACTTTAAGGAGATCTATGTTAAAGCCAGTGTAGAAGCCTGTGCCGAGCGGGATCCAAAGGGGCTTTACGAAAAAGCCAAAAAAGGTGAGATTGAAAACTTCACCGGGATTTCTGCTCCTTATGAGGTGCCTGAGAATCCGGATTTGATAGTGGATACCGAAAAATTGAGCCTCAAAGAATCAGTTGAGCTGGTGCTCAGCTTAATTTAAAACGTACACGCACCGTGAACCACCCGATTTAAGTCGTTTGCTGTCGAATCATTTTGATTTAGATCGGTAGATACTAAAAATTATAAGTTAGATTTATAAGAGAACTAAATAAAAGTTTTATAGCCTCTCCTCTTAGTGAAATTGGGAGAGGTTTTTTATTTCAGATTTAGTTTTATTAAAGGGGAATGGTTTTGATGTTTAAATATTTTAAAGAAATAATAAAATACACAGGTATTATTCTTTTTATCATCCTTTTAGTTATGCCGACAATGGCTGGTTTAAATCCAGCCGGGCAGAGGGCACTGGCAGTTTTTGTGCTGGTTTTAAGTTTCTGGGTATCACATGTACTGCCTCTTTCTGTAACTTCACTTTTGGGAATTGCTCTTTTACCTTTATTAAATGTGATGAGTATTGAATATACTTTTTCTCTCTTTGGCTCCAAGGCAATCTTTTTTATTCTGGGAGCTTTAATTCTGGCTTCTGGCCTCTATCAGACAGGGCTAGGTTCCAGACTGGCTTTTAAGATAATCTCATTCAGTGGAAAAAGCCCACTTAAACTCTTATATGGAATTTTATTTACAGCCGCTTTTTTGTCCTTGATTATGCCAGAACATGCTGTTGCAGCTCTGCTTTTTCCGATAGTTTTAGAGATTGCTGTTAGTCTCGACTTAAAAAGGCTGGAAAGTAATTATGGTAAGCTGCTTTTTTTGACAATGGCCTGGGGTACAGTAATCGGTGGAATCACCACCTATCTTGGTGGTGCTCGCAACCTGCTGGCAGTTGGGCTCTTAGAAAAGCACTACGGTATTTCGATCGGCTTTTTTGAATGGATTAAATACAGCTGGCCTATTCCCTTTCTGCTCTTAATTGTTTTTGCAGTGATTATTGCTAAATTTGCCGAAATTGATATTCAGGACAGCTCCCGCTCCTTAAAAAAATTGAAAGCGGAGTCAGAGTCCAGGGGAGATTTATCTAAAGCTGAGAAAAAATTGATTCTAATATTAGGAGCAGTAATCTGCAGCTGGTTATTTTTATCAAATCTAATCAATATTGCATTGACAGCCCTGCTGGGGGGAGTTTTAGTGGTCGCCTTTAAGGTAGTAGGCTGGCAGGAAGTAGAAGCCTATGTTAACTGGGGAGTAATTTTAATGTACGGGGGAGCAGTTGTGGTCGCTTCTTCCTTAGTGGAAACCGGGGTAACTGACTGGATGGCAGCCAGATTCTTTTCTCAATTAGAGCTGGCACCATTTTTATTTATTGTCATCCTAGCAATCTTTACCTCAGTTTTAACTGAGGGTGTGAGTAATGTAGCCTCAGTAGCAGTAATTCTACCTCTTGCCTTCAGTGCTGCTGAAGCCTACAGTTTAAACCCAGTTCTTTTAACTTTATCTGTTGCTCTATCTGGAGGTCTTGCCTTTTTACTGCCGATGGGAACTCCACCAAATGCAATTGCTTTTTCTTCCGGCTATTATCAAATCAAGGATGCTTTTAAATGGGGGCTTTTACTTAAAGTAATAGGCTGGCTGATCTATATTTTAGTTGCTAGATTCTACTGGCCGCTGATTGGACTGGAGATTTTTATCTAAAAAGCTTTAGAAAATTATTAGTTAAAGGTATAATGGTTGCGCTTAGGAGATACATTTTTAGAATAGTAATTAAATCAAATTCAAAAAAGTGATTAAAACTTGTGAGGGATAAATAAATGAAAAAGTATATGCTGATTTTGTTTAGTTATGGTGGTCTGAAAAAAATTAATCAACATCTAGAAAAAAAGCTAAAACCAGAAGATAAGCTTCTAGTTAGAGCTTTAATGCTCGAAGAAGTGCCAAAGCTTTTTGAACATTTGATTTCTGATGTCGGGTTTTTAGGTGAGAAAGTAGTCAGTGATGTAGAGGAATCTGTTGTTGATATCTATAGGGGAAACGCTAAAGATTACTTAGCTGAGATAGCAGAAATGGCAGCAGAGAAGAATTTTAAAGTCGATAAAAAATTAATTGAAGAAGAAAATTTAGGGATGTTAAAAGATGAAATTAAAGCATCTGAGCTCGATGGAATCTTTATTAATTTTTCCGACAACGAATTTGTTTCCAATCAGGTTAAAGAAGATGAGCTGAAAAAGCTGCTGAAAGAGATTGAGCTTAAACAGGATATTTTTTATGATGGAGAGCGAAAAAAGTGATTAAAGGGATGTGCACCTACTGTTTGCAGAACTAATTTTTACTAAAAGAATAAAAGTCAATAACTTTTTATCACTGTCCTTTTATAGGGCAGTTTTTTACTTGTTTTATTTCTAAATTTATTTTCAGCAAGTGAAAATGTGCCACCATACCAATAGAATTATGTGTCGCCTGGTTTAAATAACAGAAGGGAAATAAGCTAATTATTCCCTATTATGCAATTAATTAAAGAAAAAAATTTAAAAATTTAAAATAAAAAGAAGGAATTTTACCACTGGTATGCAATATAGTATATAGAGGTACTTACCAGTGCTTACCACTGGTTGAAAAAAGGAGAGATTATTTATGACTCAAGATAAAATTGATCGCAATGATTCTAAATTTATTTATCAACAAATTTGCGACATTATACTAAATAAGCGAATTTCATAATACGCTTAATTTAGTTTAATTCAAAAAAATATTGTCTGCGAATCATAAAAATAAGCCTTTTAACTTGAATTTGAAGATT
>NZ_QPJF01000030.1:0-31449 GCF_003337665.1 Halanaerobium sp. ST460_2HS_T2 | reverse complement strand
GTGCTACTATTTAATTCGACAAGAATGGGGTGAAGCCCTTTCTATATCATTAAAATCTTTGTTATATCAAGGCTTATTTTTATGAAATTCGCTTACATAATTGGCCCGTAGTGCTCCAAAATAACCTTCCCACCCCTCTCCAGAATAATCGTCATCTCGATAGCGGCCGGCAAAAACTTCTGTTTCTTTTACCGTTGAATTTAAAACATCACTTGAACCAGCAAGATAACTTACATTTCTTTCTTCTTTTCCTTCTGAAGTTATTTTTACAACTTCAATTTTATTTAAATATCTGGCTCTTAGTTCAATATTTTCAAAAGTATATTCTCCATCAGATTTAATATTTCTTTTTTTAACTAAATTATCATTAAGATAAAGTGAGATCTGATCTTCTCTTTTTACTTTTACTGTTACATTAGTATAGGGAATTAATTTATAGCTCAATCTATCTGGCAGTGAAAAATATACTCCCTGCATTTCGTTATTTCCCATTGTCTCTTCCAGCCTGAAATCATGATCTCCGGCAATGATCAGCATATTATTTTCTTGATATTTAAATTTTAGTTTATCAAGTTCATATTCAATTTCACTGCTGTCAATATTGTATTTAAGATCATTGTTAAAATAATAGGCCCAGTTGCCGGTTCTGCCATAAAAATTTAAATCTCCAGTTAGGTCTTTATTTAAATCTCCAAAAATTCTATCTTCCAGGTTTAACTGAACCCGGTAATGAACAGAACTTAGCTGAAAAGCTGCCAACTCCTCTCCTAAGATCTCTTTTTCTTCTTTCTGATAGATGATTTTTTCTTCTTCATCCTCTTCCAGGCCATCTTCTATCTCAATATCTTCAAAAAATTTGCCTTCCACTACAACTTCCTGCAGAGAATTATTCCAGCTAATCTGATAATCGGTTAGATATTCAAAAACTTCTTTTGCCAGATAAAATTCTCCTCCATAAATTACTGGAGTCCTTTCGTTCCATTCTGGATGATCTAAATATTCCTTTGCCCTCAAATCGACCCTTACTTCTCTATCCTCTTTTTCTAATGTCAAAAGAGATAGATCTCTATTAAAATTAAGCTCCACTTCAAGATAGGGTGCTATCAAATTTGCCGGCAGAAGAATATAGTCTTCATCAGTAAAATAGAATATTTCAAAAAAGTCATCCTGATCATATGGCTGTTCTCTGTTTATATCAAAGAGGGTCAATAAGACAATGCTTGTTTCAATATCTAAATTATCTTCTACTAATTCCTGGGCCAGAAGATTGCCCGAGATAAAGAACAACAGAGCAAATAGAGTAACTAATATTAAGTTTTTCATGTTTTCCACCAGCCTACTCTATTTTAATCGGAATCTGGTATTCAGCAACTCGATCTGTGTTATAAAAACTAAACTCCAGCATGAATTTGTAGTTTCCTGGTTCTAGCCTATCTTTAAGATAAAATGAAAATTGTCTTTCATTTTTAGGGAGAATTAATAATTGAGTAAATTTATCTTCCATTACAAGTTTGTTATTCTGATCAACTATTTTATAAGCCGGATAGTATCTTAGATGTCCATTCCCATCATTTTTAATTCTTAGGGAAATGCCCTGGGGCATTGGTTCTGGGCTATTATAGACTCTTAAGCCAGTAAACTTAAAATCATATTTAACACCAACCGGAATATAATAAATAGTTGTACCAATTTGACTTTTAACCCTTGATCCAGTTGCATTATCGATTAAATCTGTTTCATGTTCTACAAAAACTATTCCTCTTCTTTCTATTGGAGTTTCTGCTTCCGGACTGGAAATTGTAAATCTAACTATCTGTTTTTGTCCTGGAGCCAGAGTAAATTCTCTTGGATTAAACTTAATTAAACCATCCAGGGTATATTCAGTCTCACCTGCTTCAAAAACTACAACTGAATCTCTTTCATCTAAACTCCAATCTTTTAAGACTGTTGTTAATTCTACTTCTTCTTCTCCATTATTAACTACCTCTATCATCCCGGTGCTGCGTTCTCTCTCTAAGGCATTTAAAATTATTCTGGAAGGTTCAACTCTAATGGTTGCAAACACTGAACTTGCAGTTAATAGAATTAAACCAATAGTTAAAATAAACATCAAATACATATTAATGTTTTTTATTTTTTTAGTCATAGAAGTTACTCCTTTCTACTTATTCAGGGGCTGAATTTTCAGCCCCTGTCTTGTAGTGGAAAAGTTGTATTTACTTAGTCATGCTTTACTTAAATTGTAACAGCTCTAAATACTACTTCACCAGAATAGTGACCATGAACAGTATTCATACTGAAAGGTACTTTGAAGTTATGCAGTGCTTCTAATTTAACGCCAGCATTTCTTGTACGGGTAAAAGTCCTTTCTGCATTAAAGATAAAGTCATTTGGTAATACATTTCCATTAAGTTCTGTTCTCATATACATTGGAAGTTTATGACCGGCTGCTCCACCTTCTCCAACTAAAGCTTCAGAAGTTACTTCATATTTATAATTATCATTGGAGATAACTTCTACTGCAAAGATATCACAGGCTCCAATAAACACTTCATCACCGGGATCTATTTCTGCATTCTTACCGTGACCTAGGGATATCCAGTTTGCATCTAAATAGCCACCGATTTCATTATCAAATACCATATGGTATCCAGATTGACCTTGAGGTAATGTTGTACCGGTTGCTGAAGCATTAGGGCCATAACTGATGGCTGAAGTTGTTCCCTGATTACCTGTTAATCTCATTTCTAAATAACAGGGAATATAAGCTTCTGCAGGTAATGTGATTGCAACTTCTTGTTTATCAGATTCTTCAGTATTTACATCTAAATATTCTCCACTTCTATCGAACTCTTCTAAATTTGTATAATCACCAGGATTATCAGCATCTATATGATTTACAAAAACAACTCCATCTCCTGTGTCAACATCATAATTAGCATATAATTCTCCCTCCTGCCATATTAAACCTCCTACTACTCCAGGATCCCACTCAAAATCGCCATCATCATTGAGAATACCATCTTGAGCAAATACCGCACCTGAGAGAACAAATACCAACACGAAAGCTAATACCAACATTTTTTTCATAATAAATACCTCCTTGTAATTTTAGAAACCTGCTTCCACATTAGGACTTTATATTAAATATCAGCTGAGGCTGATAATATAGGCTGCTTTTATTTATTCAAGTTTAAAATTAATCTGATAATTTTTTTCTCCAGCATTTACTTTTCTAAAATCTTCTATCCGCAGCTGATAAAAAATTTCTACCTGGCCTGAACTCAATTTTGCAGTATTCGAACCATTGGCAATAACTGTTTCGACTTCATTTAATTTAATAAAATCACTTTTATAATCTACAAAAGATCTACTCTCAGAATCAGCTGCTACTCGAATTGAAAGATTATCTTTACTTGCTTCCGTTATCATTACTTTGAGTTTCCAGTTAGTATTTGATCTGATCAATATTTTCTGCTGGCCAGAGCTGAGAAGCTCCATAGTTCGATTATCGACATTTTCTATTTTTGCACTCTGAACTGCTCCATTAAGGATTTCCATCCAGGGTCTTATCTCAAAAACTACCTCTAATTCTAAAATTTTATTTTTATCTTTTAAAAATATAATATTACTATATAATCCCGGCTTATATTCTGCTTTTAAATTAAGTTGAAAATTTAAAGAAAAGTTGTAAAGTAAACTGTTTTTTTCTATCTTAAGCTCTCTACTTGATAATGGAATTGAATTATCTCTATTTACTAACTTTAGATTTGAAGCTGCAATCTTATTTGTTTCTGCTCTGAAATAATCATCTGAGGTTGAGATGGTGATTATTTCTCCTTCCAGATTTTGAACTGGAATCGAAAAACTAAAGTTTTCATTTGTTTGAGGGGTAAAACTGCCAAGATAAACTCCAGCTGCTTCCACATTAATCTGAGACAGGAAAATAATAATTAATATTATAAAAAATATTTTTCTCTTCATATATTTCCCACCACCTTTTTGTTAAACCAATCATAACAATTTGATATTGAATTAATCTCCAATAAATCTCTAAAAAATCTCTAAAAATAAAAAAATGGATTAAATTTTTAAATCAATCCTTTATTTAAAAGTTTTTTTAAAATGGGAATATAAAGGAGCTGAAGTTACTAAAAGTATTAAACTATCAAAATTTATAAAATAATTTTTGTCAGTCTAAATTAAAACCCCAGCATAAAATAATACCGGGGTTAAACAGAACATTTCTGTTCTGATTGTATTCAGGGGCTGAATTTTCAGCCCCTGCCTTGTAGTGGAAAGACTTTAAAAGACTGCAAAAATATCTATTATTATTTAAAAACAATAATTGAAAATGAATTAAATAAACAATTTAAAACTCATACTGTAACCCTAACCAATACGATTCCTCTTGATCAAGATCAACATTCCAGGTATAGCCAAATAACAATCCATAATTATTAAAATCATAAGCTACATCTATTCCTGCAAAATCATATTCAATTAAAGATCTGTATTCTAAAGCAAAATTTAATTTTTGTCCTAAGTCTGATTCTCCTCTTATATACCAGTTAGGATTTTTATAATTACTTTCCCTGTCTTCAAAATTATAAGTAAGAGGATTTAAACCTGCATCTAGTTTTAAAGGTCCAAGTTTAACCAGATCACTGAATTTTAATGCTAATTCATTTTCTTTATTTGCCAGCTTAATAAACTCTAATCCCATCCATAAATTATCATAAATATGACCGGATAAAGAAATAGTATGTCTATCTGTTAAGATTTCATTTAATTTTAAATCAATTTTAATGTTAGAATCATTTTGATAAAATCCACTTAATGATATTTTTTGATTTTGATCAATCTTTTTCTCATAAGCATATTTTAAAATCAGTCTTGTTTCTTTTTGGCTAAGCTCTCGGTGATTAAAAATTTCTTCCAGACCAGCAAGACTAACTGATAAGTCTGGCAGAGTCAAAACACCAACCGGTCTAGCAGTAAGAAACACAGCAAAATATCTTTTTTCAATTTCTTTTCTCTCTCCAATTTTTTTTTCTATTCTATTCTTTCTCGTACTTTCCATAAGAGCCAATAGATATGGCTGTGCTGGTTTGATCCAGACCTCTGTTGCTATCCCTGTGGGACCTTTTCCAGTTTTTAAGTTAATAACTGTCAAAATCGGATTTTCTTCTTTATCAAATTCATTCTTTGGAGTAAGATCTAATTCAAAAATATTTGTGTAGGTAATAGAATCAACTGATTCTACATCTAGATATAATTCTTCCTCTGCTACCTGTAAAGTTGCAGTATGACCAGGTGCCACAATAATTCTGGGACTTAAAATTGATTCTTCCGACTCCTGTTCTCTTAATTTTTGCAGCATAATCTCAAAATTATTGCCATAAAATTCGATTAGCTGATCTTTATTTATAAAATTAAATTCCTGATCATTTTCTTCTTCATATTCAAATCTTTCTAAATTAAAACTGCTTATATTTTTATCGGTAACATCTATTATTTCAAGTTTAAATAATATGTGGTTTATTGATATCTGATTATTAAAATTAGAGGAGTTAATATTCATAATTTCTTCAGAATTAGAGCTCGCCACAACTGTTATCGCAGATATAAATATAATTAATATTATAAAAAGAAACCAAAATGGAGATAAGAAATATTTTTTATAATATTCCATAATAACTCCTCCCCTATTCTGCTGGATTAATTATCTCAGTTGTAATAAACATCAATAATTCTCTTTCAGAATCTTCTTTTCTATCCTGGCGGAAAAACCATCTTATTAGAGGAATATCACCTAAAATAGGAACTTTTCTAATATTATCTCTCCTATTTTCAATAGTCATTCCTGCCATAACCAGTGTTTCCTTATCCTGAGTATGAATCACTGATGTAATCTCACTACGTCTAATTCTCAGCCTTTGATCCATTTCTTCAGTGAAATGACTTATAGAAGGGGATATATTAAGCTCAATTTCATCTTTACCTATTATTCTGGGACTTACCTCCAATGCTACTCCTACTTCTACCCGTTCCAGTCTTGCAGAAGCATCTTCAGGTTCCAAAATAATGACCTGTTCTTCGCCAATAAATAAAGTTCCTGTTCCTCTATTTTGGACAATTAACCTGGGATCAGCTTTTATTTCCAGATCTTCTCTTTTTTCAAGCGCTTTTAAATTAGTTAAAATTCTATCGGAACTTCCATACCATGATAATTCCACAGATTCATTATTATAAATTAAACCATCAGATCCCACTATTTCTTCTCTTAAATAATCAAATAAGTCTGCACCATATTCTTTGACTAAATCACTGGAAATCTCAGTAACAACGAACTGGATCTGAATCTGTTCTGGTGGTGAATCTATTTTATTTACTTCCTCAATAAATTCTTCAATTATAGCGGGAGTAGCTGTAATAGTAATTGAATTTCTTTCTTCACTGCTTCTTAAAAATGGATCATAAAAAGCAGGTAATAAATCTCTTGCTTCAGAAGTTGTAATATACTTTAATTTAATATTCCGGCTTTCTGCCATATGTTGAAATGCAGGACTGCGAGGATCTGCCATACTAACCAGATAGTAATCATCAAAACGTCTAAAGGAGTATCCACCACTCAGTAAAATCATTTTCAGAGCCTTTTCCAGGGGAACGTTTTCTAAATCTAAAGTCACCAGACCCTGAACTGTATCATCTGCAATTATATTTACTCCTGACTGCAGCACCAGATCGTTTAGAGCTTCTCTGATATCTGTTTGAAAATAAAGTGCTGATACCATCGTCTGCTCTGATTGATCAGTTTCTGCAGAAACTGATCCAATTAAGAAAAAAATAATTATTATTAAATAAATAAAAACAGTTATCTTTCTCATAATCTCTACTCCTTTCTAATTTATATCTACTGAAGTCGCTGTTTTTTTTATTTCTTTACCATTATCTGTAATTATTATTTCAACTTGATAGTTCCCAGGTTCAATTCCAGTAGTTCTCTGCATCATACTAACTGTTTTTTCTGGAAGTAATTTATTATCGTACTCTTCAGATGGAGAAAGATTAATTGTTTTTATAATCTGTTCCTCATCATTTTTTATAACTAATAATACAGCCGGATTAATGTGGATTGAACTTAAATTTTTTAAATTAAGACTAAATGTTTGTACACCATTATCATTTATAAAATTAAATCTCTCTACTTCAGCATTATATTTCCAACCTTCACCGATCAGCATCTCCAGATTAATATTTCTAGTTTCCAGCAACTTATCTTCTTGACTATAAACATCTAATTTTAATTTCCCGTAATATCCCCCGGCTACAGCATCTCTTATTGATCGATAAATAAATACAAGACGTTCCGAATTCCTATTATTTATAACTAATTCTTCACCACCTCTGAGCTGAAGCTCTCCAGTATTGAATATAGAATAATCAAAATTATCCACTACCTCTTCTCTATTAATTTTCACTTTAATTTTTTCATTATATAAATTATTTATTTCAATAACCTGAGTAGTAGGAGAACCCGCTCTTAAGTTTTTTGAAATGATTTCTGGTTCATAAGAAATATATCTTCTGGGTCCAGATCTTCGTAATTCTTCTTTTAAAGTAATTACTTTTCTTTCAATTAACTGAAGATTATCTCCATATCTTAAATGTACCTGTAAATTATAATCTCCAGGATATAAAGGCTGATTTAACTCGCCTTTAAATATAACTTCACTACTCGGATAGATTCTTGTAGCTAAACTATTATTTCTAGCTGCAATTTCACTTATAATATCTAGTTTTTCTATAAGTCGATTATTTTTATCTCTCAAAGTAGCTTCAGCACTTGCAATAAAGTTTATCGAATCTGTATTTTTTATTAAAGCTGATATTTCAGGTATTCCTTCCTCGTTTTGTTCTAAATATATATTAACTATCTCTGCTCGTGGTCGCTGTCCAGGACGATCAATATTAATATTAATTCTAACTGCATATCGAACTGTAAAATTGAAAAAAGAATTATTCTGATTATCTTGATTATCCAAAGGCTCTATCATAATAATGGCGGTATGTGATCCTGAAGCATTATAAGGAACCTGAATAACTCCAGAAACAACTTGTTCCTGACTAGCAGGAATAATAACTTCTTTTGACTCAAGGCTTATCCAATTTAAAACCGGATTAATCTCAGGATTTCCCAGATTATAATTTAAACCGCCTGTAAGATTTTGAGTAGGAGTATATAGATTTAATTCAACATTTTGTCTCTGTTCTCCGGGAGTTAATACAAATTCAAATTCCTTTATTTCTCCTGGATCCAGATCAAATTCAAAAATCATTGGTCTTACTCCAACGGCTGCAGCTTCTAAGGTTAAAATTAAAATAATTATAAATAATAGATTAATGTAAAATATTATATTTTTCAATCTAATCATATTTACACCTTCTTATCTTTTTTGTCAGAACTTACTTGAAAGTTGAATTTTGAAAAAGGAAGAGAGAAACTCATAAGTAAGTTTCCCTCTTTTTTATTTTAATTACTTAAGGCATAAAAGCTGCAACTGTAACAGTAACATCTGCACTGTAGTCATCTGCTAATACCTGACCAATTTTTAATAACCATAAGCCAGCATTTACATGGAATTCTAATGGACCTTCACATAGATAATCTGCAAAGTCAACATCAAAGCTATTATCTAAATCGGTTCCATTATGACTATCAATAATATCTTTAAACTCCTGTGGTGTTTCAGGCTTATAGGTTGGTGTATTTCTAACTCTGGCTAATTCATCTGCCCAGTCGCCAATACCTTTAATATCATTTTCATCAGATGACACTCTAAAGAAAGTAGGAGTATTCATCCAATTTGTCCAGTCAACTTCTAGCATAACTTCAACATGGGTGTTGGCTTCAACTTTAAACATTTCAACATATTTTGTGGATTCTCCAGGATTATAGGCAGTTATAATATCACCAGCAACTGCACCTGCAGGTCCCCAGAGATTTAGAGCACTAGTATTTGTAGCAGTTCCATCACTTATATATATGCCTGGCATTCCTTCAATATCTCCAGCAAATAGACCATCATAATCCACTGGACTATCATACCAAACATCCATATATGGTAAAACTGTAACTCCAACACCTACTGTTGCTCCCTGATCACCATCTTTACCATATTCATAAGCCATTCCAACTGCACTTAAACTCAAGACTAACAACATAGTTAAACCAATAGTTAACATTTTTTTCATTTTCTTTCCTCCTGTTTTGGTTGTCCTGTCCTTTTATCTGGAAGGTTTTACCCTAGCTATCCACCACTCTCAAGGTGACCAATTAAAATGATGGTTTAAAGCTTCCTATCAAAAAGGACTTTAAATTACTTTACATTTTAATAATACATAAATTTTAATTACTAAAATATAAATATCATGATCCCATATTAATCCCCCTTTCTGACTTTCTTTATACTAAACTTTAATATAAAATCAGCAAATTGCTTTCTTAACATTTAATTAATTTACACCATCTACAGCAGATACAGTATATATAATCTCTCCTTGATATTCACCCGCCCTAATTTGGCTCCAGTTACTCTCACGTGACCAATAGTATTGAATAACAATATCAAAATTATAAACTCCTGGATCAAGTATAAAAGCCTGTTGACTCTGAAGATTTTTATTATCATTTAAGATAGATTTTAAGACTGAATCCTGCTCTCCACCCTGATTGAAAGAATTATCAGATCCCAATTCAGCTTCTTTTTTTCTTAAAAAAGTATTTAAACCAAAAGGCTGATCTGTTGCTTTTACTGTTTCTCCTCTTATTAATCTTTCAATAAATTCTACTGGTATTCCTAGAGGCAAGATTTTTCCGGTTTCCTTATTTATCAAGGCTGTACTTTCCCAGCTTAATTCTACTTCAGTATTAGTTTTAAGATGCAGATTAGAGATAGCCTCTCTTACTTCTCCACCCTGCCAGGGTTGATCGAGATTAATATTTATGTCATCTCCAACTTCTAAAGTAATATAAGGACTGATATCAAAAGCTAAATTTAAAATTTCTCTCTGACTCTGAGCCATACTATTCCCGGATAAAATTAAGATAAATAAAACAATTATTATTGAGCTTAAAATTATTTTTTTCATAAATTACCTCCTCCACTACAAATTATTATCCAGAATTCTTAAAGTAAAAATTATATTTCCACTATAAAAGCCAGCAGGCTGTACAGAAGATTCTTCTCCAGTTAAATCAATTCCAAACCTGATAGAATTTAAACCTTCCTGATATTCTTTACCATTAATTAATATAAGTGAATACTCAGTTTGAAAATTTTTAAACTGATCTTTGTTCAGCTTTAATAGATCAGTTTTCTGATTTAAATTCTCCAACCTATAAAATAAATTTTTAGCAGCCAATATCTCTCCTTTATCACTCTCAAATTCATTTTCCAGGCAGGCCTGAACCTCCCAATCCGTATGATTATAGTCTATATTCAGTTCATACAACTTGGGAGCAATAAAGAAATCAGTTTCCCGAGGATTATTTACAGAAAATTCAATATTTTTTTCATCTAAATTAAGTTTAACAAATGGTTCTATTGTTACTTTGACCATGATTTCCCAGTCAAGATCATCAATATTAATAAATCCTTTATATATTCCCGGATCAAGATAAACAGTTTTACTCAATAATCCAATTTTAAACCAGCTCTTTACCTGATCTTTTTTCATTAAAAGATAACGATAACTTTGATCCATCGTATCCTGAAAATAAGGTGTCTCTATTTTAATATAATTAGCAGGAATCTCTTTGCCTTCCGCACTTTTTAATATAAATTTTTCTAAATATATATTTTTTAAAGGTAATTCTTCTTCTCTATTAATTAAACCAAGATCAATATTAGTTGAAAACACTTGCTGCGGAGAGTCAATATTTAAATTGATCTCATATCCAGAAGCAGAAAGATTAGCGGCTTTTGTAAAATTCGTAGTTAAAAACAGAAATAAAATGAGTAGCAAAAATAAATCAATAATTTTTTTTAATTGATGCGTATTAACTTTCAATTTCATCTTCCTCCCTAATTGATTTAAGGGAATTAAATTATATTTTCTAAATGTATGATAACAATTCCAGATAAAAAAAAATTATAAAAAATCTCTAAAAAATATCTAAAACCAATAATCTATTATTTTTAAGATAAATATTTTAAACTTATTTAAAC
This sequence comes from Halanaerobium sp. ST460_2HS_T2, assembly GCF_003337665.1. NCBI lineage: Bacteria > Bacillati > Bacillota > Clostridia > Halanaerobiales > Halanaerobiaceae > Halanaerobium > Halanaerobium sp. ST460_2HS_T2. Next base: position 20,215 of record NZ_QPJF01000030.1, on the reverse strand, counting down.
CCTGGTTTTTAAGCCAGGGTTAAACAGAGCAAATTAATGCTCTGGAAAAACTTTTTTTGACAGGGGCTGAATTTCAGCCCCCGCCTTGTAGTGGAAAAGCTTTAACTAGGCATATTAATTGCTTTTAAACCCGGGAGTCAACCCGCATGTAATTTGAAGCTGATTATTGATAATTTAAATTTATTAAATCTTTTTTCCACTATAATACTTTTACAAAACCTCACTTACAGAAAGCTGATAAACAGCTTCTTCCAGCAGAGTTCTGACTACCAAATTAATTACTTCCTGTTTACCACGACCAGATTCGAATTCTACAATATTATTTCCCATAAAAGAGAACACCTGAAAGCTAATTCTTTCACCAATAATTTCTTTTTTGAGACTTTTAGCCCAGACAACTTCTCCAGTTGTAGTATCTGTTACTCTTAAATCAACTGCACAGCTAGCTACAGCATATTCCTGCTGTCCTCCCTTACCTGCAATGATCAGACCCAGACCACCTGTTTTCTTATCAATTTGATACTCAGTAATAGCTCCATCAATAACATAATGAGCACCTGTTAACTCACCAGTTACCGGACCATCATTGCCTGTTGTTCTATCCTGATCAACCAGTGTTTGTTCTGTCATAAAATTAGATATATTTACTCGATCAAGAACTTTAAACTGTCTTGATCTGACCAAAGCAGTAATCAACATCTCAGTTGCACCCTGTGATACAACCATTGATCCAATCTCGCTGTACTGTCCGGTTTTATCTTTAATATCATAAATTGCTATTTGATACTTTTCTTCTCGCTCCGGTAAAGCTGCTAATAACTGGGTTGCTGTTGTTACATTTTCCTGAGAAGTGATAATCTGATCGGCTGATGCTCTAATTTCATTTATAGTTTGATTAGGATCAGCTGCAAGTTTTTCAGTTACCTCTTTTTCAGGCAGCAGCCCGGTCGAACCCCCTGCAAACAAAGAAACTATCAAAAGTACAGCAATCATTTCTTCCATACTGTTCACCCCTCTATCTCTCTAATTTTATTTATTAAAAGTCTTCGCTGGAAGGCCACTCAGTGGTATCATACTCGATCACTGTAATTTCACCAGTAATAATATTTGTTAACACAATAGTAACTACCCCAGTAAGTGGGTCTTCGGTAACATCTATCTGAACATCTCCTACCTCATAATTGATTCCCTCTCCAATATTATTTTCCAGCATTTTATTAACAATATCCTGTTGAATCATATTCATAATTCTGCCATTAATTCCTGATATAAATTGAGCAATTGGATCATTGGCCAGAGTCATATCATTTTGAGCACTGGCTATATTTTGAGCAACCTGTCTGGCATCTGGATCATTGAGAATATTAAATTTCCAGCTGGTTACACTAGCAGCCTGAACTGCATTAGGCAAAACTATTGAAATTATAATTATCAGCATAATAAGTGAAAGTATTTTTTTCATACTAGATACACCTTCTTCTAAAAGTTTAATTTAAAACCGACAGAAGAATAAAAATCTCCCTGATCAAGTTCATCTTTATCATTAATAAATTTGGTTTCCACAAAGAAATTATTGTTTAAATTTAAACCAACAAATCCCTGATAGTCTGCTTTCCCCATGAATTCTGCTCCAACTCCAAAATATGGTGAAAACAATTTATCATTAAGTGTTGCTTTAATCGATAAAAATCCGGCCAGATTAATATCTTCATCCTCTAAGTAAATACCTTCCAGTACATAAGCAAGCCTAAAATTCTGATAACTATCGCTTTTAAAAAAATCTCCTTCAAATTTACCTCCGAGATTTAGCTCTTTTTCGCCTGCATGAAAGGTAGTTAGATAAAGACTTACTCCTGTAGCAGATTTGTCATTTTTTTGAGCTGATAAATTTTGTGAAGCCTGAATTAATTCAATTCTATCTTCCAACTCTTGCCCAATTTCGTTCTCCTGCAAATCCTGATTATCATTATTTTGGGCAGCAGCAGAAAATGAAATTAAAATAACCAACAGTAAAATAGCCAGTGGAAGTCGAAAAAAATTCTTAGTTGACATTTTCTCACCCCTTAAAACTATCTCTATTTTTCCTTAATAATCTTTATAAAAAACAGTCTGGTAATAAATTATAAAGGGAATTATCCCAGACTGTTTTTATTAGATGCTCTTAATCAATCGATTAATAGATTATAACTATTTTAACCATTAATAATCAGATCTGATTAACGAGTTATCTCTATTACTTTTTAGTCAAATAACTTAATACTGATAAATTTCAGCATTGTTAGCAAAACCCATCTGACTGATTAAAGCAGTGTCACCACAGAAACAGTTACCACCACTCTGTGCTGTCATAGCTCTGTTAGCTACACCAATCTGTCTAACTAAGCTGACATTCATTTTGCCGGACTGCATTTGGGTTACATGGTTAAATACACCGTGCTGAATTGCAAATGCTGTTAAGTCATGACCATCTTGATCCTGAATTACTGTGTTAGCAAATCCCAGGGATAAAGCGTGAGTCAGGTTATCAGAACCTCTCTGGGTTACATAGTTTTTGTTACCTACTCCATCCTGGAGAATTACAGCAATATTATCAGAACATAGTGGACAATCCCAACCACAACCACCATAAGAATGACCATACTGAGAGATTGAAGCATCGTTAAAAGAACCTAACTGATCAATCATTGCAACATCTCCACCAACACCAAAGGCCATTGCAGAAATAGATAGAGCCATTACCATAACAAAAGCTAGAAATAAAATTTTCCTCATTTTACTCACCTCCTTTTCCCTTAATTTACTCAGACTTTTACAAAGAAGCGGCACAATGTTATCCATAATTTTCCCGACCACCTCCTCCATTTATTTCAAAATATATCTTAAACCAGAATATTAAGCTGGTTTTCATCAATATTTATATAACTTTAATTTTTCATTATCTCCAAATTGAGTTATAAAAACACTGCTATTTTTTCGAAACTGTTCTACCTGCACCAGATTATTATTCCCATACTGTCCAATCTTAAGCCTATTATTTTTATTATGCTGAACTGCAGCAGCATAATTATTATTTCCGTATTGATATATAGAAGCAGTTGCTGAACTAATTGATATATATTTACTTCCCTGTTTTATCTCAGCAAAATTATTATTTCCAATCTGAACAATTACAGCCTTTTTGGGGGACTGAAGATGATTATTATAATTAAAATCAAAATTATAATTAAAATTTTGATAAATAACTTGTTCAGTATTAATATCATAATATAATTCCTCAATCTTATAATTATTATTTAAGGAATTAACATTCGCTTCCTGAGCATAAACTGGCAGTGCAATAATAAAAATTAATAAAAGGCAAAAAACAGATTTTAAATTTATTGAATTTAATAACATATTTGGCACCACCTCCACTCCTCTACTTTTATAATAACAGTGTTATTTAATAAAAATATGGAAAAAATATCGAAAAAATCTCTAAAAAAGAAAAAAACCACCCCGAAGGATGGTTTTTAAAATAAATAAATAATTAATTTAATTTATTTCTTTAATATCTAAAGTAGGTTTTTTGGCTAAGTTTAATTCTTTGTATAATTTATTGAATCTATGCATAACCAGACCACTATTTACAAGATCCATTTCTTTTAAAATAATATACACTTTTTGACTGAAATAGCAGATAACATCTTCTGTCCTCAATGTCTGGGCAATTTTATGGATCAATTCTTCAAAATTAATATCAGATTCCATTTCTGAAAAATCAAGAGTGAGTAACACAAACTCTTTATTTAAGCGTTTAACATGTCGAAGTTCAAGCTCATAAATATTCTGAAATACTTCCAGATCACAGAACATAGCTCCTCTTTCAATTACTGGTTTAGTATTAAAATTTTGATAAATTTTTTCGCTAATTTCCCGACTCATTTTAATTCTCTGATATTCGCTTTTTAATTCCTGTCCTGGAGGAACATTTAATTCTTCTTTTAATATTCTTTCACATTTTTTATAACTGTTAATTGCTTCAGCAATTCTCCCCAATTTTACCAGTGCCTTGATATAAAGAAGATAAAAATTTTCACGATAAGGGTCATGTTCTATTCCTTTATGAAGATAATTAACTGTATCCCGGTAGTTTTCATTATTATAAAGTTTTTCAGTTAATTTTTCAATCAGTATTAAAAAATATTCCCTGAGTTTTTCTCTGTTTAATTCAGTCCAGGCCTCATATCTTAAAGAACTAAAATAATCACCCTTATACATTTCAAAAATCGATTGTAATTCTTTGATTGAATAATCCTGCCCCAGTAATAATTTGTTTATGTTTTGTTCAAAAAAATCCCAGTCAGTCCATATCTCATATTTGTTATTGATATTATAGGCTCCGTTTAAAGACTCTACAATATCTTTCGGGACTCCTCCCTTTTTCAAAGAGGTTCTAAGCAGATAAATTGTATTATATAATTTGTTTTTCCCATCTTCAAGTTCTGATTCAGGCCAGAAAATATCTACCAGTTCTTCCACACTCACCCGCCGCTGTCTTTCCTGAAGGAGATACATTAAAATATAAAGAGCTCTCTTTGAAACCCAGTCAGTACCATCAATCTTTCTATCTTTATATTCACAATAAAAAGAACCCAGTCCATAAAATTTAAAATCTGGCTCTCCCACCATAAACACCCCCAGATAAAATTTTCCACTAACTAACATCTATAGTTGGGGCATTTATCTCCATAAAATAATCTTTTATATTTATGGATTAATTTATATAAGAATTTACTTATATCAAGGAGTATAAATGTCCTTTTTTTAAAAAGCTGCCTCTAAAATTGTCACTATATCACTTCTCTTTACGTTACCGGCAGAATTTAAAAGCGCACTGTTGTGCATTGCCTTATCAACTATTAAATTAAACTCTGATCTTTTTACTCCTATTTCTTCTAATCTAACTGGAATCCCAGTTAAAAATCTCAGTTCACTTAAAATACCAACTACCGCATCGACAGCCATTAAAGCTCTATCTTCAGCTGCAGTGTTTACAAATTTTTCACTTCCTGCTAGAGCAAGTAAGATATCTTGATAAGAATTTCGACAGTATTCAAATTTGAGATTATAAAACATACCGTGTGGTAAAAGAACTGCCAGCGCATCACCGTGAGAAACTTCTGAAATTTTTTCGCAGGCGTCTCCAATTGCATGAATGACACCGGCATGAGAATTAGAAAAAGCTATCCCTGCCATTAAAGCTGCATTATTCATAGCAAGCCGAAGTTTTTTATTATTTACATCACTGACCAGCTGCTCAAGATTTTGACCAATTAATTTTAAAGCTGCAAATGAATAAGCATCACTTAAAGGATTGGTCTGCAGACCGGTATAAGCTTCCACAGCATGAACCAGAGCATCTACACCTGTAGAAGCGGTCAATCTAGGCGGCAGGACAAAAGTCATTCGGGGATCAATGACTGCCAGATCTGGCATTAATTTACTGGACATAAACTCCAGACTATTCTCACCTTTACTATCACTTATTACAGCACTGAGAGCAGCCTCAGAACCGGTTCCACTGGTGGTGGGAATGACAATAAAGGGTTGCATATCACCATGTGCTGTTTCGATACCAGTTAGTTTTGTTAAATCATCAACATTTTCTGAGATAGTTAAATTAACTCCTTTAGCAGTATCAATAATTGCTTCTCCTCCAAGAGCAATTATTCCATCACAGCTTAATTCTCGATAGCGATGAGAAGCCTTTTGTACGGTTTCTAATGTTGCCTGATTGGGAACAGTTTTTATAATCTGGCGCGGATTGATATCTATCTTAGTCATGCAGGAGAGTAAAATATCTAAAATTTTGAGTTCATCTAAGGTTTGGTTGGTTAAAATCAAAGGATTGCTGACATGAAGCTGCTCCAGCTCATAATTTAAAGTTGATAATGCCTGTTCTCCTGAATTAATCTTTACAGGACTAAAAAATTCAAAATAATTGGGAGTTTTCATTTATATTTCACCCTTTTCCCTGAATAAAAATAAAGCTTTAAATATTAACTGCAGCCTTGATATTTTTCTCTTAAAATCAAAAGCAAGAACCTGTTCAGCCAGTTGATCTGACAAAATATAAGCCTCAACTAATTCTAAAATATAAATTAATGAAACTGCATATTCCAGATCTCCTTCAACTATTAGTTTATGTTCGGAAAAAGCCTGACGAATGCTTTCTCTGGCAGATAGAACCTGATAGGCAAATTCTTGATCTTTAAAATAAAGTTTTAAATTTATATTTTTAGGTGAATAACGATAGCCATAATATTTTAACTTAGTTTTTTCTTTTTTTAAGACAATAAAAGGACCGTTTTTCTCAACTGCTATGGCTGTATTAAAATTTTCAGGTAGATATGACAATTCTTTTTTAATTCTATTATCCTTATCAGTTAAAATTATCAAAGAGCGACCTATAAGTGAGAGTATAAACTTATCAATCAAATGATGCAGATATTTCACATTAAAGCCCCCTCAATTACAAGTCTCTATATCTAGCTCTTACTCCACCAACAAGTTTTAATCTTGTCCTTGCTGCAGTCAAATGAGCCTCTCCAATTTCTTTTATTGATAATCTAACCGGTACTGCAATATTTTTAAGATGCATCCCAATTAAAGCATCTCCAATGTCTATTCCCAGATCTGCTTCCATATTTTCTACTGTTACCGGTTGAGAAAATTCTTTAAATGCTGCTGCTGCAAAAGCGCCACCGGCCTGTCTATGTGGTATTACATTTACTTCATTAAATAAATATTGTTTTTGTGCCTCTTTTTCAATAACCAGAGATCTATTGATATGTTCACAACCCTGGACTGCAAGGAAAAGGTCAAACTCTTCCAAAATGGAAATAATTTTTTTTATAATTTTGTCACCCAAATCTAAATCTGTCGCTGAACCAATTTCCTTACCCTGAATCTCACTGGTACTACCTCCAAGAATAAAAATCGAGCCTGCCTCCGGCTCTGTAATATCTATTAATTCTCTAATGGCTGTTTCTACATCAGCCAGTATTTTGTCTGTCTGCATTAAAATCTCCTTTCTAAACTTATCATAGTTATATTTTAACTCAAAAAACTATATATCGCAAATATGTGATAATTTATACAAAGTCTTAATGCAGTTATTAAACTTACATAAAAAGACATAAATAAGTCGCAACTCAAGCTATTTACAGTTAACTTTTAAGATTTCTCTAATATTTCAGCTTCTATCTCCAGATATTCTTTTTTTGCTTCCTCTGAAAGTTCCTGCATAATTTCTTCTCTAAATTTAAAAGCAAGTTCTTTGCGATCATGGCGCTGACCATCATTAAGTATCTCTGACCAGTTTATTTTTGTACTTTTGTTAAAAAGATCATAATCAACCAATCTTTCGCCCTGACTACTATACTCAAAAGCGAATAATATTTTTTTTATTTCAATTGGAGATAAAAAAGTAAAAAGTCTTATCTGATAAGCAGTAATTGAAAAAAGAGCAAAAGCATGATCTTTAGTCCAGGATTCACCCAGAATTATTCCTGCCTCAAGATCAGATAAAATAGTCATTAAACGCCTGTATTCAAGCTCATATAACTCATCAGAATCATAGATGTTTATTTTAAGTTCTGACCACTGATGATCAGTCAACCCCCGAGTAATATATCTTACCGCATCCCGCCGCAGCTCTTCGAAAACAAGAGTAGCTTCTTTATTAATTAAAATATTATCTCTAACTTTATTTAGAGATTTCAATCTTGACTTTATTGGCTGTTCTGTAAAGGAAATAATCGTACTGTCTGCATTTCCTCTGTCAATTCCAGCCAAAATTGAAATTTCTTCAGCCTGATAATTAGCAATGATCTCTTTGATTACCTCTTCCCCCGACTCGGGAATCCTCATTACAAGCTGCCCAGGTCCAGCAGTAACTTTTTTTACTAACTGAGCCAGTTTTTCTTCATTCAAAATCATTGTCAGCAGAGCTGTAGAATTCAGAGTCAAATATAAAATTAAATCAGAATCTCCTACCCTAAAACTTTTATTTTGATAATCACTCAAAAAAAGTATTACAGATTCTTCAGCTGCCAGCTCAATAGCAGTCTGAAAGTCAAGTTTCCTGACCTCGGTTTTTTGTGAAAGAGTATCTGAAAATAATTCTGGTGATTCAACTTTTAAAAATAAGTAGCGGGGTCCACTGCGGACAAAATTCATAAAATCACTCCTGCTGTCTAAAAATTATTTAAACTTTCTAAAAACTTAAGTTAAAAAGAAATTAGCCAGATCCTTGCAAATCTGACTAAGATTAATTACATATTTAAATCATATTAAAGTGTTTATACTGCCTTCCCTGATCAACTATCCAGGGATAATTTACCTTATAGTCTGTTTTTGAAGGCAAAAGCAGATAATTGATATTTAATATTCCGTTAAGATATTTATTTTCATCGGCAAATTTTTTTTGTTTATTATGGCCAAACAGATTGATATCTGCACCTTCGGGCAGGTTATTAGGGTAATGAGCCAGTCCAATTTTAACTCCATCTAACTCAATTATTGTTCCTTCTGCCATAATCTCACTTCTATTTTTATTATCTTCTATAATATTGATATCATCATGATTGCCAGGTACATAAATAATCCTGGCTGCTGTAAGCTTCTCTAAATTACTGATAAACTCAGCTGATTTTTTCTGATAAAGAGGATACAAATCTTTCCCGGAATCTTCCAGTTTTAGATTATCTACCAGATCACCGGTGTGAATAATAACATCCGGTTTACTGTAGTTTAACATTTTATAAATATGAGAATAAATGGATTCCGGAGTATCACTAATATGCATTATTTTTAATTCTTGAGAACTGTGAAACTCTTCCGGTAATTTATAACGATTTTTAAAATCAGAAATACCGCTGCTGAAATTATTGAATACTTTTCTGATTACTGAAGTCATCTAATCACTCCTCTAATACTCTAAATGTTGACTTCGTAACTGTATTATTATGATTATCTTTAATTATAATACTTTTTCTTTTATAAATCAAGAACCAATTTCAGTCTTTTAGAGTAATTTTTATCTAAATTAGATTTAAAATTTGGCCAGTGCCTTCCCTTTTAAATAATTATATGATCTACCCTGATAGGTATTACGCTCATTCATTCTTTTTATAATCAAATCGTGGATTTCCCACCAGGGAGTATCCCAGTTTTCGAAAATCGACTCTTCACCTGGAGCTCTTCCAATTAAACGCTGAACTGCAATATCTGGAGCCAGATTCTCTAAGAATAAAATTACTCGATCAATATATTCATCCATTGAACAAATTTCAAGTTCTCCTTTTTTATACTGAGTGGCAAAAACAGAATTTTCTCTAATAAATAATGCGTGTAATTTAACATGATTAACCTCCAGAGCAGATAAAATCCTGGCACCTTCAATAATATCTTCTCGATCATCACCTGGAAGATTCAAAATCATATGGGCCCCAACTTCAACTTTAAAACGTTTGGCAGTTAAGACTGCATCAATAAATTCCGCCAGACCATGCTGTCTGTTAACTTTTCTTAAAGTCCTATAATTCACAGTTTGCAGTCCAAATTCAAAAGCCAGTTCTATTTCTGAAGAAACCTCCAACAGAGAATTTTTTAAAGCAGAAATATATCTTTCATTAATAGCATCAGGTCTGGTTGAAAAATAAACTGCTACTACTCCTTCGATCTCTGCAGCTTCCTTTGTATATTTTTTTAAACGATCTAAAGGGAGATAGGTATTTGTATAATTTTGAAAATAAGCAATAAATTGATCAACACCATATCGTTCTCCAATATATTTTCTGTTTTCCAGCAGTTGGTTTCGGACTGACATATCTTCAGGAAGCATTTCAAAGTCTGCCCCTTCTTCCCCACAGAAATAGCAGCCTTCTCTGGCAAAACTGCCATCGCGATTAGGACAGGTTGTAGGCAAATTAACAGGTAATTTATATGTTTTTTCCCCATATTTATCTTTCAAAAACTGCGAATACTTATAATAAGGTTCTTCCATTTCTACACTCCTCAAACTGTTTTCTTCAATTTTGCAAGCCGTTTTTCTCTATTTTTTAAATAATTTATTATATTTTTAGGACTGCGATTTATAATTAACTTTTCATCAAAAATATCACTTTCAAAGATAAAATTCAAACTTGAGTATTCACCAATTTCATCATGAAAGTGAGCATCACTGTTTACAGCCAGTTTAAATCCATATTTTTGAGCCAGTTTAACTAATTTAAGTGATTCACTTTTTATTCCACGTGTATGATCCTTTTTCGGGCTGTAAGAACTTGCATTTAGCTCTAAAATCACATTATTCTCGGCAGCTGCTCTGGCTACCTTTTCTAAATCAAGTGGATATTCTTTCTGAACTGGATGAGTAATCATATCCAGATAGGGATTTTCCATTGCCTTAATTGTGGCTTCTGTATAATCTTTTTTATTTTTAAGCTTGTGACCAGTTAGACGATGCAGACCTGCAGAAACAAAATCCAGTCGGGCCAGATCTTCAGCTTCTAAATCAAGTCTACCCCTATCTAAAATATTAGCTTCCACCCCTTTAATTATTCTAACTCCATATAATTTGTCTGGTACAACAGATATATTACCAAAATGATAAATATGCGGACCACCGGGCAGTTGAGGCCCATGATCAGTAATTGCAATCAGCTTTATTCCCTTTGTAAAAGCGCCTTTTGCCATCTCGTCAACTGTAGAGTAAGCATGGCCACTTGCTACTGTATGAGTATGCATATCTGTATTAATTTTTAACATCTTAACACTTCCCTTCCTTATTTGCTTATTAACTTATAAAAGTCAGCTTAATAATACATTACTTAACTATTAATTATCTGTAAACATTTTAACAGGCCTTCCGCCTAAAAGCAAATATCAATTGAAAAAAGCTCCCTAATGGGAGCTGTTAGTTTGACTCAATATTTTAGTTAAAAAACTCTTAATTCTTTCTGATTCAGGATTAACAAATATTTTTTCTGGAACAGTATCACTGATAATTTTGCCGTGATCCATAAAAAACACTCGGTCTGAAACATCGCGTGCAAAACCCATCTCGTGAGTTACAATTAACATTGTAATATTTTCTTCAGCTAAATCTCTAATAACTGTCAGAACCTCTCCCACCAATTCAGGATCAAGAGAAGAAGTTGGCTCATCAAAAAGCATAATATCTGGCTCCATAGCAAGAGCTCTTGCAATTGCCACTCTCTGTTTTTGTCCTCCCGAAAGCTGAGCCGGGTAACTGTCTACTTTATCAGAAAGGCCAACTTTTTTTAATAATTCCTCCGCCTTAGCTTGAGCCTCAGCCTTTTTTTCTCCTTTTACCACTACTGGAGCTTCAATTAAATTTTCGAGTACTGTTTTATGAGGAAAAAGATTAAATCCCTGAAAGACCATCCCCATTTTCTCGTAAGCTTTTTTGCCAGACTCTTTAATCGAAATTCCTTCAATATATAATTCACCAGAATTTATCTCTTCCAGACCAATCAGTGAGCGCAAAAGAGTGCTCTTTCCTGAACCTGAGGGACCAATAATCGAAATAGCCTCTCCCTGATTAACATTAAAAGATACACCGGAAAGCACTTCTAGTTCACCAAAACTTTTGTAAATATTTTTTGCTTTAATCATTTCCAAATTTATCACCTATTCGTAAACAGAATATTTTTCCTCTAATTTGCGGAACGCTGTTACAATAACTGAACTGATTACCAAATAAAAAACCGCAGCAATTATAAAGGGAATTATAGAAAAATCTCTTGTTACTGCAACTTTTGCAGCCCTGAGTAAATCACCAAGACCAATTACAGCTACTAATGCACTATCTTTAACTAGATTAATTGCTTCATTACTGGTTGCGGGCAGTACTCGCTTTACTGTCTGGGGAATAATAATTCTACTCATCGTCTGTCTATAATTCATCCCGAGAACTTTTGCTGCCTCATACTGTCCCTCATCAATCGATTCTATGCCACCTCTAAATATTTCAGTAAAATAAGCTCCATAATTAATAATAAAGGTTAATGCAGCAGCCGGAAATGGCTGTAAAGTTATTCCCAGAACCGGCAGACCATAATAGGCAAAAAAGAGCTGTAATAATAGAGGTGTTCCTCTAAAAACCCAGGTATAAAGTGATAAAATCGATTCCAACAGCGGAATTTTAGAGATTTTTCCCAAAGCACCTGCAATCCCAACTATCACAGAAAATATTGCTGTTACAAAATAGAGCTGGAAGGTAACTATACTACCTTCCAGTATATATCCTGATACGTTAATTATATAATCAAACACATAAATGCCTCCTACTTAAGAACAATGTCCTCGCCAAACCATTTTTCTGAAATCTCAGCTGCTGTTCCATCTGCAATCATTTCATCAAGAGCATTATTAAGAGCTTTTCTAAAAGAATCAGCTCCGTCTCTAACACCAACTCCATATTTTTCTCCCCCGAAATCATCTTTTAAAACTTTAAATTGACCCGGGCGCTGACTAATATAATAGCGGCCAACAATTACATCTAAAACAACGGCCTGAATTCTGCCAGTCTGAAGATCCATTAAAGCTTCTGTATTATTGGAAAATTTGCGCAGTTCCTGAAAAGTATCCAGTACTTCTGGCTCAGATTCTACAGCACTCACCGCACTACTTCCAAGCTGAACACCAACAATTTTATCTTCTAAATCAGATTTGGTTTCAATTTCACTATCAGCCTGAACAACAATACTCTGAGAGTTTTCTAAATAAGGCTGAGAAAAATCAATACTTTCTTCCCGTTCAGGAGTAATTGTTAAACCATTCCAGATTACATCAATCATTCCATTTTTAAGACTAAGAATGACGCCATCCCAATCTACCGCTTTAAATTCAACATCTACCCCTATTCTTTTTGCTGCTTCTTTAGCCAGATCTATATCAAAACCAACAATTTCTCCACTCTCATCTCTAAAACCCATAGGTGGAAAACTGTCATCAAGTCCAACTACCATTTTACCTTTTTCTTTAATCTCAGCTAAGGAGTCCTCAGCCATAACATTGCCACCAACTAGAAGTAATGCCAGAACAACAACCACCAAAATATTAAATAAATTCTTTTTCAATTTTTTTCCCCCTCGACTTATTTTACTCTATTATACTTTATTACTTTATTGTTGTAAAGTGCTGAGGTAAAAAAATACTAAATTAATTAAATTTACTTTCTTTAAACATAAAATCTGAGCTAAAAAATTTCAAAACAATAATAAGAGGACGAAAATGAATATCCGCCCTCCAATTATTCTATATAATTTTATTTCTATCTTACTTAAGATGTGCCTGACCTCTATAAACTAAGCCTCTAACACCATCTACAGTAATTATCTCACCATCTTTAAAGTCATCACTAATATCTCCTGTATTAACTACCACAGGAATACCAATATTTAGACCAACAATTGCTGGATGTGAGGTTAAACCTCCACTAAAGGTAACTACTGCTGCTGCTTTCTTCATTGCAGGTACAAAGTCACGGTCAGTCATTGGAGCAATCATTATGTCTCCTTCTTCGATCTTATCCATGGCCTCTTCTGCAGTTTTTACAAGTTTAGCTTTACCAACAACAATTCCTTTGCCAACCCCCTGTCCATCAGCAACTGGTTTACCAACAACATCTACCTTAATTAAGTTAGTTGTACCAGAAATACCAACAGGAGTACCGGCTGTAATAGTAACTAAGTCTCCTTCTTCTATTAATTCATGGTCTAAAGCAGTTGAGACAGCATTTTCCATCATTTCATCAGTTGTAGAACTTCTAGCAGCTAATAGTGGAGAAACTCCCCAGGTCATAGCCAGCTGATGAAGAACTCTCTTATTTGGAGTAACTGCGATAATAGGAGTCTGTGGTCTAAATTTAGATACTGTTCTTGCTGTTAGACCAGAACCGGTAGAAGTAATAATCGCTTCTGCTCCCAGTTCTTCGGAAGTCTGACAGGTGGCCAGTGAAATAGCAGCAGTAACTGATTCAGCTGCAAACTCATATTTACCGGCAAATTTTTCTTTATAACTTTCTGAACCTTCTACCTCTCTTGCAATCTGAGCCATAGTTTTAACTGACTCTACTGGATATTTACCGGCTGCTGATTCTCCTGATAACATAGTGGCATCTGTACCGTCAAAAATAGCATTGGCAACATCAGAAGCCTCTGCTCTTGTTGGGCGTGGGTTTCTGATCATAGAATCCAGCATTTGAGTTGCTGTAATAACTGGTTTGGAAGCTTCATTACACTTTCTGATCATCATCTTCTGCACAATTGGTACCTTTTCTGCAGGGATTTCTACACCAAGGTCACCACGAGCTACCATGATTCCATCTGCTACTTCTAAAATATCATCAAGGTTTTCTACACCTTCCTGATTTTCAATTTTAGCAATAATAAAAATATCTTCATCTCCGCTTTCTTCTAAAATCTTGCGGATTTCAATTACATCACTTGCTTTACGAACAAAAGAGGCCGCAATAAAGTGAATCCCCTGACTGACACCAAAACGGATATCAGAAATATCCTTTTCTGTTAATGCAGGTAAACTTACTTTAACACCAGGTAGATTAACACCTTTACGTGAACCAAGTTCTCCTCCATTAACAACTCGAGTTACTACATCTCCACCTTCAATGGCTGTAACTTCCAGTTCGATTAAACCATCATCAATTAAAATTCTATTTCCAACTTCCATATCCTCTGCTAAATCTTTATAGGATACAGAAATTTTATCAGTTGTACCTTCAACATCTTCTCTGGAAATTATAAGCTCAGTATCAGCTTCTAGCTGGATCTTATCACCCTGCATTTCTCCAGTTCTGATTTCAGGACCCTTGGTATCAAGCATCAAACCTACTGTTTGACCAGTCTCTTTCTCTGCAGCTTTTACCATCTCAATTCTTTGTTTGTGTTCATCATGATCTCCATGAGAAAAATTCATCCTGGCTACATTCATCCCGGATTCCACTACTTTTTTAATTATTTCTTTGTCATTTGTTGCTGGACCTAAAGTACATACTATCTTCGTTTTTCGCATATTAACCTCCCAATTATTAACTTACATTGATAAAATATTTGCTAAATTATAAATATCCATATTTATTGTTTCAGTCTTTTTAATTGCATCTTCAATCTTGCAGTAACCGATTGAATTATCTTTGTAGTTAACCATCTTATCTCTTTTACCTTCTAATAAAAGATCAATGGCCTTAGCTCCCATTCGACTGGCAACGATCCTATCAGTTGCAGTTGGACTACCACCACGCTGCAGGTGACCTAAAATAGTTACCCTGGTTTCCATACCAGTTTTTTCTCTAATTAAATCTCCCATTGCCATCCCGGGACTGCCATGATATTCTTCTAAATCAGCAAATGGAGCCTTTACTCCTTCGGCAATTAAAATTAGACTGTGTAACTTACCTCTTTTAAAACCTTGTGTAATTTTATCACAAACTTCCTGTGGTGTAAAATCAATTTCCGGAACCAGAATATATTCTGCACCACCGGCAAGACCTGTCATTAAAGAAAGATAACCAGAATCCCGCCCCATACATTCGATTACAAAAGTTCTTTCATGTGAGGTGGCTGTATCACGAATTTTATTAATTGCATCCAGAATTGTATTCATAGCTGTATCAACACCAATTGTATAATCAGTGCAGGATAAGTCATTATCAATTGTGCCGGGAATACCTACTGCTTTAATATCACTTTCAGCATTAATTTTCTGGACACCGCGCAAAGAACCATCACCACCAATAACAACTATTGCATCAATACCTTCTTCCCTCATATTGGCATAGGCTTTTTTTCTACCTTCTTCTGTTTTAAATTCATCACAACGTGCTGACAGCAAAATTGTGCCCCCACGCTGAACAATATCTGCAACTGAACCTCTATCCATTGGAAAAAAATCTTTTTCAATTAATCCCTTATATCCATGCCTAACTCCAACTACCTCCAGATTATAATAAATTGCTGTTCTTACTACTGATCTGATGGCTGGATTCATACCTGGAGCATCTCCTCCACTTGTAAGTACTGCTACTTTTTTCATTTATATTCCTCCAATTAAAAGTTTTTATGTAAACAGGAATAGGCTTCTTCAGCTTCAATTGCCGGGACCTTAATTTGGTAGCTGCCGGAGCCGGCATCATCAACCTGAACCATAAAGCCCTCTTTTTCCATAATTTTTAAAATATTATCAGCTTCCTCTTTTGAGGAAGCTATATATACTACCTGCCACATTTATAAGCTCCTTTCAATCTCTGATCCTTAATGCATCAGAAAACAAAGCCTTTATTTTCCCTCAGAATTTAAACTGCCGTGTTTGCTCATAATTTCAGCTTTACCTCTAATTTTCATTGCAGAAACATTTTCGGTAAATTGAGCAGCCAGGATTTCTCCCTTATCCAATTTTTCTGTATGATTAAATTTAGTATCTTTGCCTCTGGTTAAACCAATAATTGTAACTCCATCTTCCAGAGCTTTAATTAAAATATAATCAGCATTAACATCCATGGTTTTTCCCCCTTTATCCACTTAATAATATAATAAGCAAAAAAGCATTGTCAAGAAATTTTGACATTTTTAACACAAAGTTTATCCTAATTTTAAATTTTATTCGACTCAGAGTCAAATAAACTGGAAGCATTTCCATCTTTAAATAAATTTATACTCTGATTTTTGCATAGCTCTTGCCAGTTCTGTTTGAGTCTGCTGACTACTGTCGATATTATACTTATCAGCAGTAATTATCAGCTTATTATTTCTTTTCAATAGAACCGGAATATTACCTTCTTTTTTTATTAAATACCTTTTCAATTTAGAAATTCTGTTTTGAGAAAGCTGAGAAATATCCATCAATAACAATTTTTGCTTTAAAGAAATAATTTTTTTAGCAATTAACTGATCATCATTTTTTTCTCCATAAATTAAAAGTCCTCTATTTTCTCTTAGATCAAATCTTATTTTTCTAAACAAATCAGAAAAAACTATGACTTCAATTTTTTCATCCTGATCACTAACTGTTAAAAAGGCCATTTTATTATTACGTTTTGTTATATGCTCTTTATAGTTTGTCAAATAAGCTGCTGTTAAAATTTTCTGCCCTTCAGAAGCTTTAAGAACCTGATTAACAGAATATGTTTTTAAATGTTTTAGCTTCTCCTGATACTGATCCAGAGGATGAGCAGAAAGATAGATTCCCAAAAATTCTTTCTCCTGTTCCAAAATGATTTCTGTTTTTAACTCTTCTACTTCGGTATAATTTAAATCTTCTTCCATAAAATCATTCTGATCTTCAAATAATTCTGCAAAAGACTGCTGACCCTGTGCTCGATGTTTTGCTAAATTATTATATTTATTATATAAATCTTCGTAATTTAAAAGCAGTGAAGCTCTACTGACAGCAATCTGATCAAAAACCCCTGCCTTAATAAAAGCCTCCAGAGTCTGAACATTAATTGCAGAAATATCCACCCTTTTCAAAAAATCAATTAAAGAAGTAAATTCCCTTTCTTTTCGGGCTTTAACCAAAGCCTGAATCGCAGCAGAACCAACATTTTTGATAGCTTTTAAACCATAGCGAATTTTATCCTCATCTTCAGCTGTAAAATCATGATAGCTTCGATTAATATCAGGAGCTAATATTTTTAGACCAATTTCTCGAGAAGCTTTTATATAGTCTGCAATCTTATCCTGATTCCCCATAACCGAAGAAAAAAGAGCAGCCATAAACTCTTCCGAGTAATGATACTTTAAATAAGCAGTCTGATAAGCCAGAAAAGCATAGGCAGTGGAATGTGACTTATTGAAACCATAGCCAGCAAAATACTCCATCTGATCAAAAATTTCCTGGGCGGTATTTTCTTCAACCCCCCGCTCTACTGCTCCTTTAACAAATTTTTCTCTTTCGGCAGCTACCAGTTCCAATTTCTTTTTCCCCATTCCCCGACGCAAAAGATCAGCCTCACCCATGCTGTAACCAGCAAGGCTGCTAGCAATTTCCATTACCTGCTCCTGGTATAAAATCATGCCAAATGTTTCTTCTAAAATCGGTTTCAATTTGGGATGTAAATATTCAGCCTTTTTTTCACCGTGTCTAATGGCAATAAAATCATCAACTATATTACTTCCCAGAGGGCCCGGGCGCCCCAAAGCCAACATTGCAATTAAATCATTAAACTTCTCCGGTTTCATTTTTCTGTTCAAAGACTGAAATAAATATGATTCCATCTGAAAAACACCGGCGGTTTTTCCGGTAGACAAAAATTCATATACTTCTGGATCAGCAAGCGGTATATTATCAATATCAATTTTTTTATCGCGGCGTTTTTCTATTAATCTTAAGGTATTTTTAATCACAGTTAAGTTTCTTAAACCTAAAAAATCCATTTTCAAAAGTCCAAGTGCTTCCAGATCACCCATTGGCAGCTGAGTAATAACACTCTCATCCTGCTGCTGCAGGGGTACTATCTCAGCCAGCGGCTCAGCTCCAATAATTACTCCAGCTGCATGAGTAGAAATATGGCGCGGCAGCCCCTCAACTCCTCTGGCATAATCAAGTAGCTCTTTAATTTCTCGATCATTTTGATAGAGTTCCGCTAATTTATTCTGGTCTTTTAGAGACTGTTCTATTCCCCGGCGAGAAGAAATCAATTTAGCAACTCGATCAACCTTACTATAAGGGATGGCCAGCACCCGGCCCACATCTCTGACTGCTGCCCTGGCTGCCATAGTTCCAAAAGTCCCAATCTGTGCTACTCTTTCGGTACCATATCTTTTTCTTACATACTCAATAATCTGGTCCCGATTCTCATCAAAGTCAATATCGATATCAGGCATGGTTACCCGCTCTGGATTTAAAAAACGTTCAAAGATCAGACCATATTTTAAGGGATTAACTTTGGTAATATTTAATAGATAGGCTACCAAACTACCGGCAGCAGAACCACGACCGGGACCAACCATAATACCATTATCTTCTGCATATTTTACAAAATCGTAAACAATTAAAAAGTAAGCTGCATAGCCCATCTCAAAGATAATTTTAAGCTCATATTTTAGTCTATCTAATGCCTGCTGATCTGAATCCATTTCCTTTACTTTTAAACCCTTAAAACATAATTTCTTCAAAAGCTCCTCCGGAGATTTTGCTTTTCCTAAATCTGGATATTCAGGTAGATAAAAATGATTAAAATCTAAGTCAAGTTTAACTCTATCTGCAATTTTTCCGGTATTTTGATAGGCAGATTCCAGCTCTGGAAAAAGCGCCTGCATCTCAGATGGTGACTTATAATAAAATTCCTCCCCGCTGAAGGTCATTCTATTTTCATCATCAACTGTAGTACCGGTCTGTAGAGCCAGCAGAATATCCTGAAGTTCTGCATCTTTCTTATTTAAGTAATGACTGTCATTTGTTACAACTGCCGGAATTTTTTCTTCTCTACTTAATCTGAGTAATCCCTGAGCTGCCTCTTTTTCTTTCTGTAAATTATGATCCTGAAGTTCCAAAAAGAAGTTATCTCTGCCAAAAATCGCCTGATAATCAGAAGCTGCCTTTTTAGCCAGATCATAATTTCCATTAATTATAAGCTGTGGTATCTCTCCCTGCAGACAAGCCGATAAACAGATTAAACCCCGACTGTATTCTGCCAGCAGTTCCTTGTCAACCCGGGGTTTATAATAAAAACCTTCCAGCCAGGCTTTAGAAACCAGCTGAATCAAGTTGTGATAACCCTCTTTAT
This sequence comes from Halanaerobium sp. ST460_2HS_T2, assembly GCF_003337665.1. Classification (NCBI taxonomy): domain Bacteria; kingdom Bacillati; phylum Bacillota; class Clostridia; order Halanaerobiales; family Halanaerobiaceae; genus Halanaerobium; species Halanaerobium sp. ST460_2HS_T2. Next base: position 399 of record NZ_QPJF01000030.1, on the reverse strand, counting down.
TCTGAGCCAGAAGTACCAGATGATAGCGCTTACGGTTTTTTTCGAAGCGGCTGCCTGGAGCAAGATAAAGTTCTGCTCCGATAATTGGTTTAATACCTTCTTTTTTTGCCTTTCTGTAAAACTCAATCATCCCGTAAAGCACACCGTGGTCAGTAATAGCTGCAGCCTTCATTCCATATTCCTTTGTTTTCTTAATCAGAGAATCAATTCTGATAGCTCCATCCAACAGACTGAAAGCTGTGTGGTTATGTAGATGGACAAAATTGGACATTGAAATCATTCCTTTAAATTTATACTTAATTTAAATGAGTTTCCCCATTTTTTAAAATAGCAAAAACTATCCTTACCGTCATAATGGTAAAGAGAGTCTTAATATCTTTTGTGATCGTCGTTTTTTGT
>NZ_QPJF01000029.1:0-32599 GCF_003337665.1 Halanaerobium sp. ST460_2HS_T2 | reverse complement strand
CGGTGAAACAACTCCTTTTGGTGTTTTTTGTCTGCAAACTAATTATACCAAAAGAAGGAGCTTGTTTCACCTTTTTTGCGTAATCTGTGGATAATTTATTTTAAGGACTTCTAAGAGCTAATTATCCACATTTTTTACTGTTGATAACTTTGAGTTTTTGCTATTTTAAAAAATGGGGAAACTACTTTAGAAGCATACTATAATATTATTAAAAATAATAAAGGAAAAACATTTATTTTATTGAATCTTATATTAGTAATATTTTATTTAGAGAAACTTTATAAACTGAGTAAAGTAAAATTATAAAGTGAGAAAAGTCTTAATTAAATACTTACTAGCAAAAATAGTGGGTGAAGTGAAATGGATATATTATTAGAAGATATTCGTGCTAAAAAGGCAAATAAAATTACCTGGGTTGGATTTTTTGTAAATCTTATTTTAACAGTAATTAAATTAATTGCAGGAATATGGGGGAATAGCACTGCAATGATTGCTGATGCCATCCATTCTCTATCCGATTTTACAACGGATATAGTTGTTTTAATCAGTTTTAGAATAGTTAGAAAACCACCTGATAAAGACCATAATTATGGTCATGGGAAATTTGAAACTTTTGCAACAATAATTATTGGTATTGCATTATTTATTGTTGGATTAGGAATTTTATATTCTAGTATAAAGAATATTTATTTAGTAATTATATTAAAAAATAATCTAGAATCACCTGGTATTATTGCAGTAATTACAGCATTATTATCAATGATAACAAAAGAGCTGTTATTTAGATTTACATTAAAAATAGGAGAGGAGATAAAGAGTTCTGCAGTAATTGCAAATGCATGGCATCACAGATCTGATGCATTTTCTTCTATTGGAACTTTTCTGGGAATAGGGGGAGCAATTTTATTAGGAGATAATTGGAAAATATTAGATCCAATTGCAGCAATAATTGTTAGTATATTTATCATGAAAACCGCTTATGATATTTCAATAGGTAGTATCAAAGAATTACTAGAAGAATCTCTTGATGTTATCACTAATAAAGAAATATTAGAAATTATAGAAAATGTTGATCAAGTTAGATCACCACATGAACTAAAAACAAGAAAAGTTGGAAGTAAAATTATAATTGATATTCATATAAATGTTGAAAATACTTTAAATATTATTGAAGCTCATAAAATTAATGATGAAATTGAAAAAAAAATTAAAGCAGTATATGGTGATGATACTATTATAAATATTCACACTGAACCTGAAGATGATTAAAAAGAATAAATATACTAATATGGAGGAATATGATGAAAGCAATAATTATTAGTGGATCTCCAAGAAAAAAGGGAAACAGGGCACCTTACTGCAATAAATTGTTTAGCTGATTTTTATTTAGTTAATGAAATGATAATACCAAGTTCGAATTATTGGAATATAGGTACGGGAGTTAATACGGGTGATGTATTAAAAGATGAAAATGGATTATCATATCTAAAAAGATTTGCGAAAAATTTTGTTTGGTTAATGAGAAAGATAGAGGAGTGAATTTAGTGAAAAATGGTGATAGGTTATTTGTGAGAATAGATTATAGAAATAATAATAAAGATTTTGGGAATAATGATTTTGATGATCATATAGGTTATTTAACAAAAATTTCGGCAGAGAGATTTTTTATTGGTGGAGGATTTGAAAATAAGAAAGGTGGAATGATAATTTTCAAAGCTAGAAATTTAAATGAGGCAAAGAAAATAGCAGAAAATGATCCTTTAATAAAAAGGGAATTATATACTTATGAGATATATGAATGGAATTTAGTTTTAATATCCGAAGAATTAAGAAAGCTTTAGGCAGGTTTGAAAATCGGCCTATGGTATATTCGAAGAAGAGAAGCCATAGACCTTATTTAATATCTTAAGTTCATCTAAAATTTATTTAAGACCATTACCTCTGATAAAGATTTTTTCGAGGGCATATTTACATCATCTTCTTTATAATAACCAATAGACATAAGAGTCATTAATTCCCTGTCTTGAGGACAGTTGACCAGCTCTTTGATTTTTTTCGAATGTTCTTTTTGATAGGAATTAACCCAGCAGGTTCCAAGGTCATATGATTTAGCAGCAATCATAATATTTTCAGTAGCAGCTGATGCATCCTGTAAAGGAGTAGTAGCTTTCTCTTGATTTACAAAAACAGCTATACAGGCTCCAGCTTCCCTAATAAATCTACCGTATCGGGTAAAAGAAGCTATTTTATTTTTTATTTCATCATCAGTAATAACTAAAAAAGTCCAGGCTTGTTTGTTGTTACCTGTAGGTGCAAGTCGAGCACAATCGATTATTTCTTCCAATATTTCTTCTGGTATTTTCTTATCAATATATTTTCTAACACTTCGTCGTTCCTTAATATTTTTAATGGTTTCGTTTGACATATAATTTTCCTCCCTTTTTAAATTAAAGTTATTCTTTATTATAAGATTATCATTGTTCAGACTGATTTTGCAATACCCATTTGCGGAATATGGCATTTTATGATAGCTTTTTGGGCCAGCAATTATATGCGTGGATTCAAGGCGTTTAATATTTTTCAACCGCTGTTCGCATTCAAAAAGACAGAAATCACTCGGTTTCTACTGAAGGTCCCTATAAATTTATTCGTCAGCCGGGATATTTGGGATGGTAAGATGGCTAAAAATAATTTAATAGGATTTTTATTATCATTAGATTTAGTTAAATCATGTTGGGAAAGGAATAAATCAATGACTAATATAGGTGTTGGCTGTAGTTTAGAAGAGTTTAAAGATAAAAATATTTATAAAAATTTCTCATTAATTAATATAGAAAACCCTTTATATCCAGGCTATTTAGAAAAATTTAATAAAGAAGATATTGTACTCATAAATAAATTAACAGAATATAGCTATATTGTTGATGGTGCATATATTGATTTGAATCCGGGAACTAGTGAACCAAAAATAAGAAAAATAACAAAAGAGAAAGTTATACAATCAATAGACTTTGCTAAAAGAATTAATGCTGAAGAGATTATATTTCTATCAACGTATATTCCTTTTATTAATGTTGAATTTTATGAGCAGGGTTGGTTAGAATCTTCAAAAATATTTTGGAAAGAGATACTGAAGGAAGAAAGTACAATAAAAATTTCTTTATGTAATACTTTTGAATTTAATCCTGATTATTTAATTAATATAGTAGAAAATATAGATAAAGATAATTTTGGACTTGCTTTTGATATAGGTCATGCCTTATTATGGGGGAAAATATCAATTCTTTCATGGTATAAAAGGATAGAGAAGTATTTAAATACAATATATCTTCACAGTAATGATGGAAAAGGTGATTTACACATAAGTTTTAAAAAAGGTCTTCTTAAAGAAAAAAATAATGAATTTAGAAAAATTTTAGAACTTGCTCAAAAAAGAAATATTAATTTAATCCTAAAATATTATGATAAAAGCAGTGTATTAAAAGATAAGCAGATTTTAAAAAAGTTATTGGCATAAATACCTATAAAAGAATATAATTATTTATTAAAGAACCTGCTGAAGATTTAGCATAATTTAAAGGAGTAAACAGAAAAAAGCATTTGAAAAAGAATAATATGCCTCAATTTATTATAGGAGATAAAATCTGTAATAATTTATACTGCTGCAATAAGTGGGTATTTGTTAGATAATAATTATATCTGCAGCTTTTGTTGAACCAATATTTCAAGTCATTTTAGGAGTGAGTAATGAGGTTTAAACTATCAAAGATTTTCTAGTTGGAATTGATTTTTTCATAAATCCCTAACTTTAGATGGGTGTGTTTTTTAACTTAATAATATATTATTGATTTATGATAAATCTTTAGGAGGGGTATTTATGATATTTTCAGTTAATCAGTCCAGCATTTTACCGGTTAATACTATAATTTCAGCTTCAATAATCTTTGTGTTTGTCTCACTTATTATAGTATTTTTATTTTTTGTATTTAGAAGGAATTTAAAGGGAAAAAGAATTAAAATATTTACACTTTGGACAGTTCTCAGCTTACTGGCGACTCTGATTTTATTTAACACAGGTTTTTTTGGCAGCTATATTGATGTTGATGCAGCAGACAGCAGGCGCTTCAGCAGAGAAGAATTAGTCCAGGATTTAAAGCAGATTGAAAGAACTATTATGGATAAAAACCCACTTATCTTTGCTGATAGGGAAAAATTAAAGGTTGATTTTCAAAATACCTATGATCTGATTGAAGATGAAATGACAGAATTAGAATTTTATAGATTGATTAGCCCTTTAATTGCTGACATTAACTGTGGTCATACAAATTTATATATTTCAGAGGCTTTAGAAAAAAATAGAGAAGAAGGGGCAGAATTTTTCCCATTACAAGTAACCCTGATCAATGATGAACTTTTTATCTTAGAAGATGATCAGGAAAGTGGAATTAAAAGAGGTAGTAAAATTAAATCAATTAATGGTTTAAGCAGTAATGAAATTATAGAAAAGCTAGTTAAAAATATTAGTGGTGACGGAGATGGTGAAGCAAAACAGAGATATATAATCAGCAAATATTTTAATAGCAGATTCTACGATTTTGTTGATAATTCAGATACTTTTAAAGTTGAATATCTTAACGGAGATGGAAATATAATAACTGCAAATTTAAGAGCAGAAGAAAATGACAGCTTTAACTTAACTTCCTGGAGCCTTCATTTTGCAGCCTATAGGGATGGAAATTATTATGATAATAAAATATTTAATGATTATGCCCTGCTTGATCTAAATGTCTTTATGCAGGAAAAAGAAGAAAAATTTGATTCTTTTTTAGAAGCATTCTTCCTAGAATTAAAAGAGAGAAAAACTACTAACTTAATCATAGATCTCAGAGGAAACTTTGGAGCAAATCCATTTATGTCTAAAACATTACTTTCTTATCTAGTTAGTGAGGAAACAGGATACTTTACTGAAGACCTTCCTTTTCTCCAGCGCTTATTAGGCTTTACAGCTCCAATTGAAGCTGCTGAAAACAATTTTGATGGTAAAGTAATTCTGATAACAGATGGAGCAAATTTTTCAACTGCAGCTCATTTCACTTCCTTTTTTAAATACAATAAACTGGGCACAATAGTAGGAAGTGAAACTGGCGGTTCATATGTCTGTACTGACAGTTCAAAAGATATGGTCCTAAAAAATACTCGAATGCGTCTTCATTATTCTACCCTGACATATGAACTCGCAGTAGAGGGTCTTCCTAAAAACACCGGAATCAAACCCGATATAGTGGTAAAAAAGGACATTAATGATATATTAAATAATAGAGATCCTCAGCTGGAATCTGCTTTAAAGATATTAGAAATAAATTAAATTAAAATTCAGTTAAACTAAAGCTTTATCCTGAATTAACAGTTCTATAATAACTTTGCAGGACTTTAAATCATTTTATTGAAATATTATTTAAGCTAAAAAAAATATTTTTTAAAAATTTTCTTGATCCTCCCCTTAGTGGAGAAATTATACTTATTTTACAGGATTAATTTTGTGAGAGGAGTTAGTTGATGTATCAAATAGGAGAGTTCTCTAAAATTAACAGAATAACTGTTAAAACATTAAGGTATTATGACAGAGTAGGACTGCTAAAACCAGCATTTGTAAATGATAGTAATGGATACCGTTACTATACTTCTGAGCAATTACCAGTAATCCATAAAATCATTGCTCTAAGACAGATGGGTTTTTCCATAAATGAAATTCTAGATATCATTAATGGAAAAAATAATAACCTTATTTTTGAAAACAAAAAAGAAAAACTCCTAAATGATATTCAAGAAAATTGAGAAAGTTGCTCAGGCTGCTTGTGTGTTCCATAAAGGATCTTATGATAATATTGGAGAAGCATATGCTCACCTTTTCAAATGGATTGAAGATAATAATTTAATTCCAGCTGATAATCCAAGAGAATCATATATTGATGGAATTTGGAATAAAGAAGATGAATCAGATTGGTTAACAGAAATACAAATCCCGGTTAAAAAGAAGAACTAATCTAAGATAGGAATTCTATCCATATATATAGCTCCATTTCTATAAATAATTTTTTGGTTAAATTATTTTTGCAGAAATGGAGCCTTTTTTAAAATTATCTTATATTATTAAAATGATTCTTGAAGAATATAAAAGTCCTGAAGTTTATAATTGGGCAAAAGTTTCTAAAGAATATGGAGAGGGTATAGGATCAATAACAGTTGTTGAAATATCTAATGAAAAAGAGGTGATTTAATGAGTTTATCAATAATTGCAGCAATGGATCAAAATTATTTAATAGGCAAAAACAATGAAATACCCTGGAATTTGCCGGAGGATTTAAAGTATTTTAAAGAGATAACCATGGGAGCACCAATTATTATGGGTAGAAAAACTTTTGAATCTATTGGATTTCCTTTACCTGGCAGAAGAAACATTATTCTAACTAGAAATAAAGATTACTCAGCAGATGGCTGTGAAATAATACATTCACTAGAAGAAATTTTAACCATGTTTTTAGAAAGTAAAGAAGAAGCTTTTATTATTGGTGGAGCTGAAATTTATAATTTCTTTTTACCCTATAGTGAGAAACTATATTTAACGATTATAGAGCACGAATTTTCTGGTGATACTTATTTCCCTGAAATTGACTGGCGGAACTGGGATAAGATAAAAGAAAAAAAGGGTATTAAAGATAGTAAAAATCCTTATCAATATGCTTATCATATTTATCAGCGAAAGAATAAAAAATCCAAGGAGTGAATTTAAATGAAACAGTATCTTAAAATGTGTCAACATATCTTAGATAACGGAGTAGATAGGGCAGACAGAACTGGAACAGGTACCAGGAGTGTTTTTGGCTATCAGTTGAGATTTAACCTGCAAAATGGTTTTCCCCTGATGACAACTAAAAAAGTATACTGGAAGGCTGTTGCCTATGAGCTGCTCTGGTTTTTAAAGGGAGATACTAATATCAAGTATTTAAATGATAATGATGTTCATATCTGGGATGAATGGGCTGATGAAAATGGAGACCTCGGCAATGTATATGGCCATCAGTGGCGGAGCTGGGAAAGTAAGGAAGGTACAATTGATCAGATTTCTAATGTAATTGAAGAGATTAAAGAAAATCCCTATTCTAGAAGATTAATAGTTAATGCCTGGAATGTTGGGGATTTAGACAAGATGGCTTTACCTCCCTGCCACCTATTATTTCAGTTTTATGTTGCTGATGGTAAACTATCCTGTCAATTATATCAGAGATCCTGTGACACATTTTTAGGGGTTCCCTTTAATATTGCAAGCTACAGTTTACTGACCCATATGATAGCTCATGTGGTGGGTTTAGATGTTGGTGAGTTTGTCTGGACTGGGGGAGATGTCCATATTTATCATAACCATTTTGAACAGATTAAAAAACAGTTAAAAAGGGACCCAAGACCACTCCCACAGCTTAAAATCAATTCTGATGCTGAAGATATTTTTGCTATTGATTATGAAGATATAGAGCTGACTGGTTATGACCCTCATCCGACTATTAAAGGAGAAGTTTCAGTATAAAGTTTAATAAAAGAGATTATTTAAGAGAATTTAAGAAAAATTTTTCTCATTGTTTAAAATGGAGGAAATATTAATGGTTTGAAGTATTTGGATTAATTATAGTCATTTAATCAGAAATAAAATATTTAAGTAAAAGTGAATTTAGGAAGGTGTAAAAATGTGAGTGCGATAATAAAACAAATAGAAATGGGAAAAACAAATGCTTATTTAATTAAGAGTGAAAAAGGTTATATTTTAGTTGATGCAGGAATGCCGGGTGAATCAGACAAAATAGAAAAAGTTTTGGTTGAAAATAATATTTCTTTAAAAGATATTCAGCTAATTATAATAACCCATGTCCATTATGATCATGTGGGCAGCTTATCTGTTCTAAAAGATAAAACAGGGGCTGCAGTTTTAGTTCATGAAAAAGAAAAAGAATTCTTAGAAAAAGGCAAGACTGACTTTCCGGAAGGAACAGTTTTTATATCCAAATTAATTTCCAAACTGAGCAATCTGATTTCAGAATCTAAATTTAAAGCTGTAAATCCAGATATAACAATAAAAGACAATTATGATTTAAAACAATATGGAGTCAATGGGGAAATTATTCATACTCCGGGCCATACAAGAGGTTCTATTAGTGTGATAATAAATGGAGAAGATATTATTTGTGGTGATACTTTATTTAACTTTATGCCCCACTCAGTATATCCTCCCTTTGCCAATGATAAAAAGCAGCTGATTAAAAGCTGGAAAAAAATAGAAAAATACAACTGCAAAAGATTTTATCCCGGACACGGTAGCATTTTTACAAAAGAAAAATTCATCAAAACTCTGGCTAAAAAGGCAAAGAAGCTGGATGCTTGATCCAAAAAATACTGAAATGAGAGATTAAATCTATTTAAACTAAGATTTATATACAATAAAAAATGGTTGAGAGGAAGGGAAAATAAAGATGAAAGAAAAAGATTTAATGAAAAAATATGGTTTAAAAGAAGAAGATAAGAAAAAATTGCTTGAAGAAATAAAATATTATTTTGAAGTAGAAAGAGATGAAAAACTGGGGATTATAGCCTCTGAAAAAATACTGGATTTCTTTTTAGTAACAATGGGAGATTATGTCTACAATAGAGCTCTTGATAATACAAAAGAGTGGTATGTCAAGCGGATGGAAAATATAGAATCTGATTTTTATGCACTCTATAAATACTAATTTAAACTCGTAAATTAAGAATTTAAAAAAGAGGAAGATTCAATTGAAATGAGAAAATATATTTAAAATAGATCTAGATATAGAATGATGGTAAATTCAAAAATATTTTTATTGACAAGTAATTAAGTGGTTGGTATAATTATTTACAGAAAATTCAGGAGGAATGTTTTATGAGAGTTAGTTTATTAATTTAATTAGTCAATTGAATATTTTGTGCTTCTTTTAAATTTTGAAATTAATTCCTGGGGATTATTGTGTCTATTTATAAATTTTTTTCAGGTTAAAATTTTAAGAAGTACAGCTTAAATTAATAAACTCTAGTATAATGTTAAATATTAAATATAGTTAGATATATTTTTGTGAAGCAGATTATTGAATACTATGGGATTATTATTACCCATAGTTTTTTGCTTTTATATTTAAATTAAATTATTAATATATCAATTGAGCCATGGGTTTATTAGCTAATCCATGGCTTTTTTATGTCTAAATATGAAAACTGGAGAAATCAAATGGATTATATCAAGTATCTTATTAATGCAGTTTAATTTATAGAGGGAGGAAATAAAATTGAATTTAATGGACTTAGGATGGAATCAGAATTTTGAAGATAAATTAATGCAAATTAAAAAGGAAGAAAATTTTCAAATAGCTAGAGTTGCAATAGAATATAAAGGAATGTATAAGTTATATAGTAAAGCAGGAGAAGTTTTAGCAGAAATAACAGGCAAGATGCGCTACAGTAACAAATTTCCTGCAGTAGGTGACTGGGTAGTAATTGATCTCCAGAATAATAGAGAAAGAGCTATTATCCATGATATACTGCCGAGAAAAAGCAAATTTTCTCGCAAGGTTGCAGGGGATAATACGGAAGAACAGATAGTAGCTGCTAATATTGATACTGTATTTATTGTTACTTCTCTGAATCAGGATTTTAATTTAAGAAGACTGGAGAGATATTTAACAATTGCCTGGAATAGTGGTGCTAAACCAGTAATAGTTTTGAGTAAAGCTGACTTGTGTGCTGAGGCACAGGCAAAAAAATTAGAAGTAGAAACTATAGCCTTTGGAGTTCCAATTCATATAGTCAGTTCTTTTACTGGTGAAGGTTTAGAAGAGTTGGGAGAATATTTAGAGACAGGTCATACAGCTGCTTTATTAGGATCTTCTGGGGTTGGAAAATCTACAATAATTAATCAGCTGATGGGCAGCGAAAGAATGAAGGTTAATGAAATTAGGGTTAGTGATGGTAAAGGTAAACACACTACAACTCACCGGGAATTATTTGTTCTGGATAGTGGAGGAATTGTTATTGATACTCCTGGAATGAGAGAGGTCCAACTCTGGGGTGGGAATGAAGGAATCAAAGAAAGTTTTGAAGATATAGAAGTTTTGGCTCAAAACTGCAAATTTAATGACTGCCAGCATGATTCTGAACCAGGTTGTGCCGTTAAAAAGGCTATAAAAAAGGGGGAGCTGTCAGAAAAAAGACTGGAGAGTTACAGGAAATTAGAAAGAGAATTATTATTTATCGAACGCAAGAAAAAATATGGCATAGTAAGGGCAGCAAAGTTGATGAATAAGGACATATTTGGCTTTTAAACACTATGTAAATATTAGGATTATGATTCATCATAATTGTTGTTTTATTGATTAAATACAGAGACTTTTTTCGATTGAAAATAAGAAATTGAATTTTAAAACTGTATTTTAGGCATTGTTATTTTAACTTCTATCAGTTATAATTGCTGTAATATCTCTGAATGAGTTTTATAATATATTTATGTTAAATGCAGTTTTAATTGTTTTTTTCTTAATATAAGGTTAAGATGTATGAAAAATTATATACTAAGAAAGGAGTCAATTATGAGTTATCCAGAACCAACAGTAGGAGCAGTAATATTTAATCCCAATGATCAAATACTTCTTTGTAAATCTCATAAATGGGATAATAAATATATTATTCCAGGTGGTCATATAGAGCTGGGAGAAAAAATGGAAGAAGCATTAAAACGAGAAATTATGGAAGAGACTGGCCTTAATATATATGATATTAATTTAATTAGTATCAAGGAAAGTGTTTATAATAAGAGATTTCATGAAGAAAAACATTTTATTTTTATAGATTATATTTGCAGAACAGATTCTACTAAGGTAGTTTTAAATGAAGAGGCAGAAGAATATGTTTGGGTTGATTTAAAAGAAGTTGATAATTATGAATTAGGTGGATTTATAAAACCACTCTTAGATCAATTAAAAAATGAGCAGGATTCAGCTTTTAAAACAGAAGTTTTTTATGGTTATTAATTAAAATTAGATATTTAGAGGTTAATCTGAATCAGGTATAGGTTAATAATTATATTATTAAAAAAGGAGGGGTTTTGATGTTTAAAGAAATGCGAAGAAAAGACAGACGGATTGAAAAGCAGAAAGTAGAAAAAGTTTTAAAAAATGGAGAATATGGTGTTTTAGCTACAGTAAATGAAAATGATTACCCATATGGAGTTCCACTAAGTTATGTTTTTTATAAGGGAGCAATTTATTTTCACAGTGCCACTGAAGGTCAGAAGTTGGCTAATATTGAAAACAATAATAAAGTATCATTTACAGTTGTTGGTGAAACTGATATTGTGGCCGAAAAGTTTACTACAAAGTACGAAAGCGTAATTATATTCGGAAGAGCAGTTGAAGTATCTGAATTGGAAAAAGAAGAAGCCCTTTTAGAGTTAATAAAAAAATATTCTCCCGATTATATTGAAGAGGGTAGTGAATATATTAAAAAAACAGGTAGTGCAGCTAAAGTTATTAAAATTGAAAGTGATCATATGTCCGGAAAGGAAAGGATATAATTTTTAATTTTGATAAATTAAGCAATTGAATAATACATAAAAGATGATTTTAAAATTATAAAAATATAATCTTATAAAAAATACTCAATTTGAAAAAAATAAAATTCTAATCCCGAAAGAAATAGCTAAAAATTATTCTCTTTTGGGTTTTAGGAGTTAAGAGAGGTGAGGTAAATGTCTGGATCAATAATGGGAGATTTATTTAAAATTTCAACCTGGGGAGAATCACACGGTAAGGCCTTAGGTGTGGTTATTGACGGCTGTCCGGCAGGGCTTGAAATTTCAGAAGCAGATATTCAAAAAGATCTGGATAGAAGAAAACCCGGGCAGTCACCATTTACCACCCCCCGTAAAGAGAAGGATGAAGTAGAAATTCTTTCTGGAATATTTGAAGGTAAGACTACTGGAACTCCAATCTCGATGATTATTTATAATAAAAATCAGCGCTCGAAGGATTATTCTGCCCTCAAAGATATCTACAGACCGGCCCAATCTGACTATAGTTATGATCTGAAATATGGTTTTAGAGACCATAGAGGAAGTGGGCGAGCATCAGGTAGAGAAACAGCAGCCAGAGTTGCAGCAGGAGCAGTGGCCAAAAAGATTCTGGCAGAACTTGGAGTTATGATTACAGCTTACACAGCTTCTATAGGACCTGTTAAAATTGACTCTGATAATTTTAATCAGGATGATATTCAGAAAAACTTTTTGTACATGCCTGACCTGGCAGCTGCTCAGGAGGCAGAAGACTATCTTACAAAATTGATTGAAGAAAATAATTCTTCAGGAGGGACTATTGAATGCCGGGTTAAAAATATTCTGCCTGGACTTGGAGATCCAGTTTTTGATAAAGTAGATGCTCTTTTTGCAAGAGCTGTAATGTCTATTGGGGCAGTTAAAGGAGTTGAAATTGGTAGTGGTTTTAAAGCTGCTCAGATGACAGGTCATCAGCATAATGACTTTTTTAGCTATCAGGAGGGAGAAATAAGTAAACTGACCAATAATGCAGGTGGTACTTTAGGAGGTATAACAGATGGCAGTGAAATTATAATTCGCGCCGCAGTAAAGCCGACTCCTTCAATTGAAAAAACGCAGAAAACCGTAAATAAAGCAGGCGAAAATATTGAAATTAACATTGAGGGAAGACATGACCCCGTAATTGTTCCTAGAGCGGTTGTAGTTGTTGAAGCAATGACATCTTTAGTACTGGTTGATCTGCTGCTGAAAAATATGGCTGCCAGAATGGATAATCTTAAAAAAATATACAGCTAAAAACAAATATAATTTTTCTTTAAATAAAAAAGTCACCTGTAGTTATGAAAAAATTACAGGTGACTTTAATAATTATAGTTTTAACTAAAAATCTTAAAAATATTTTTTAGTTTTATTTGCTATTTTTACCAGGGCCAGCATTACCGGTACTTCAACCAAAACCCCAACAACTGTGGCCAGAGCTGCTCCGGACTGAAGTCCAAAAACAGAGATTGCTGTTGCTACAGCTAGTTCAAAAAAATTGCTGGCTCCGATCATTCCTGCTGGTGCAGCTACAGAGTGATTGATATTCCAGAGTTTAGACCAACTATAAGCTATTGCAAAAATAAAGAAGGTCTGGATGGTCAGAGGTATGGCAATTAAAAAAATATGAAAGGGATTATTTAAGATTACATCTCCCTGAAAAGAGAAAAGTATAATTAGAGTTAAAAGTAATCCGACTACTGTTAGTTCGCTTAAACTATTTAGAAAGATTCCTTCAAACCACTTTTTACCTTGATGCTGAATTAAATATTTACGCGATAAATATCCTGCCGCTAATGGAACAACAATATAGAGAACTACTGATAATAAAATTGTATTCCAGGGGACAGTTAATTCATTTAATCCTAAAAGAAACATAACAAGTGGAGCATAGGCAAAAACAAGCACCAGGTCATTAATTGAAACCTGAATTAAGGTATAAGCTGGGTCTCCATCAGTTAAATAACTCCAGACAAAAACCATAGCTGTACAGGGTGCTGCTCCCAAAAGTATAGCACCTGCAACATATTCCTGGGCCAGACCAGCAGGGATCAGATCTTTAAAGATTACCTGCAGAAAAAGCCAGGCAAAAAAGTACATTGTAAAAGGCTTAATCAGCCAGTTACTGACTAAGGTTACAGTTAACCCTTTTGGCTTTTTACCTGCTTCAAATATTGAGCTAAAATCAATTTGGACCATCATTGGATAAATCATAAACCAGATTAAAACCGCAACTGGAATTGAAACCTGAGCATATTCGAATTTGCTTAAAGTATTTGGAAAAGCCGGCCAAAATCTACCTACAGCAACTCCGATAATAATGCAGAGTCCCACCCAGATACTCAAATATTTTTCAAAAACACTTAAAGAATTATCATTATTATTTTTTTCAATAGCTTTTTTAAAATTTGTGCTTTCTAGATTATCTTTCATTTTGATACCTCACTTTATATTAATAAATTCGATTTTAATCATATAGTGTGTTAAAAAAATCAGCAGTCCAACGAATTGATTCAGCTCAAACTGCTGCTTTTATTTATTTAAATTTCATCATTTTTTACTTTTTCAATTAGTTCTTTAACTTTCTGGTCAATAATTTCTCTGGTCTCTCTAAATACTTCCATTGGATGACCGTCAGGATCATCTAAGCCCCAGTCTTCTCTAAATTCACAAGGGATATAAGGGCATTCAACACCACATCCCATGGTTATTAAAATATCAAGTTCGGATGGAATCTCTTCTAGTAACTTAGGATAATGATCACTGATATCAATTCCCACTTCATCCATTGCTTTAACAGCATTAGGCTTAACTTCAGGAGATGGATCAGTACCTGCACTATATACTTCTAAAATATCACCAGCATATTCTCTTGCAAAACCTTCTGCCATCTGACTGCGGCAGGAATTACCAACACAAATAAATCCAACTTTATACTTCATTTAATTTCTCTCCTTATAATAATTTATTTTGTTAAAAATTAATTCTTAAAATTACTTCTCTAAAAAAGATTACTTTCAGGGAGTGTCTCACAGCTTAAAGAGCTGTTATTATATTTTTCCAATCTTTTTAAATCTTCACGGGCATCAGCAAAGTCATTAAGCTCATTTTCAATTAAAAGTTTGAGAAACTGGTGTTCAGTTATAATTTTTTCGTTAAGATTGTAATATATCCATTGAGCTTTTTTTCTGCCTTCAATTAAATTAACCTGTTTTAATTTGGACAGGTGCCTGGAAGCATTTGACTGGTTGACCTGCATTATATTTTCTAACTCACAGACACAGAGTTCGCTTTTTGCTAAAAGGTTTAATATTCGGATTCTGTTTTCATGGGCCAGGGCCTTTAAGACTTCAATAATATCCACTTTAGGACCTCCTATATTCGAATATTCGATTTTAATCATATTTAAATTATATTTATATTTTTTTAGATAGTCAAGCTGTTTTCAATTATTTAACATTGATTTTACATAGTAATTGAGAGATGAATTTTGATTGTTAAAGTCAATACTGATAAAAAATCAAGTTTTTGAAACAATTAATATAAATAGTAATCTTTTAAATTAAAATTATAAAAGAGGTGTTAATTAATGAAGGCAATAGTTATTGATCAGTATGGTGATAAAGAAAAATTAAAAGAAAAAGAAATTGTTAAACCAGAACCAGAGTCTGATGAAATTTTAATTAAAATTAAGGCTGCAGCTGTTAATCCAATTGACTGGAAGTTAAGATATGGATATCTTAAAGAAAAATATCCCTTCGAATTTCCCATTGTTTTAGGTTGGGATGCAGCCGGAATAGTAAAAGAACTTGGAGAAGAAGTAGAAAATTTTGAAAAAGGTGATCGAGTATTTGTCAGACCGGAGCTTACAAATCGGGGTACTTATGCTGAATATACCACAGCAAAAGCAGAACTGCTTGCTGAAATACCGGAAAATATTAGTTTTAAAGAGGCGGCTTCAGTTCCTCTTGCCGGGCTAACTGCTTATCAGTGTCTTCAGGATGTTGGTAAACTAGAATCGAATGAGAAAGTATTGATTCATGCTGGTGCTGGCGGGGTTGGAAGTTTTGCCATTCAAATTGCTAAAAATTTGGGAGCTTATGTTGCCACTACCGCAAGTACAAAAAATATAGAGTTTTTAGAATCTCTGGGAGCAGATGAAGTAATTGATTATACAAAAGATGATTTTGATCAAAAACTGGAAGATTATGATCTAGTTGTTGATACTCTGGGAGGAGAAGTACAGGAGAAAAGCTTTGATGTTCTTAAAAAAGGTGGGAGGTTGGTCTCGATCGTTAAAGATCCTGATCAAGAAAAAGCAGAAAAACTTGGAGTCAAAGCTAAGTTTCACTGGTTAATACCGGATGGCGAAGAACTTTCGGCGCTCGCAGAAATGATGGAAAAGGAGAAAGTAAAACCTGTTGTAGGAACAGTATTTCCGTTTACAGCAGAGGGTTTAAAGGACGCTCATGAATTGAGTGAGACCCACCATGCCAGAGGAAAAATTGTTATTGAAATTGATCATTAAATTATAATTTTGGGAGGTAATTATGATGGCTGGATTAATGTCAGGGAAAAAGGGAATAATTATGGGGGTAGCAAATAGAAAATCAATTGCCTGGGAGACTGCAGAGAGATTAAAAGCAGAAGGGGCAGAACTTACTTTTACCTATCAAAATGAAAAAATTGGAGATAAGGTGATTCCTTTATTTAAAGAGATTGGAGCCAAAAGCTATTATATCTTAGATATTACGGATGATCAGCAATTTGAGGAAGTTTTTAAAAAAATTGGGGAAGAATTTGATGGACAATTTGATTTTATTGTCCATGCAATTGCTGGTGGCCCCCGTAAAGAGGATCTAAAAGGCAAATATATGGATACGGACCGTAGCAGTTTTCTGCGCAGTATGGAAATAAGCGTTTATTCTTATGTTAAGGCTCTTCAACTGGCATATCCGTTTATGAAAGAAAAAGGAGGCTCAGCAGTTACTTTGACCTATTATGGAGGAGAAAAGGTGGTTCCCAATTATAATGTAATGGGAGTTGCCAAAGCTGCACTGGAGTCTTCAGTTAAGTACCTGGCAGCAGATCTAGGGCGTGATAATATTAGGGTTAATGCTCTTTCTCCAGGACCAATTCTAACCAGAGCTGCTAGCGGTATTTCAGATTTTAGGGGCTTGATGAAAAACTTTAAAGAGAAAGCTCCTATGGGTAGATTGGTTGAACAGGAAGAAGTTGCAGCTAGCGCTCTTTATCTGCTCAGTGATTTATCCAGTATGGTAACTGGAGAGATTCTCCATGTGGATGGAGGCTATCACTGTCAGGGATAGGGATTTACAGATGAAATCAATGGAATTAAAATAGCTTTAATACAAAGTTAAAAAAATACTTTTATATTATATTGAGCTCAGAAATCTCCTGTAATAAGGAGATTTCTGAGCTTTAGTAAATTATATTATATTTATTTCTAATTTTTATATAAAATTTAAACTTTTTATTGATTTTATAAATCAGGGTGTTACTATTTACTTGAACTAAGAGTATTTATATATTACTATATTTATAAATTATAATTATTTTGGGAGGTCTAAAATGGTTTTTATTTCAGTTGTGGACATAATAGGCACTATAGCTTTTGCAATGTCTGGAGCTCTGCGTGCTATAGAAAAAGAGATGGATTATTATGGAATTGCTGTTTTTGGAATAACTACTGCAGTTGCCGGAGGTACTATTAGAGATATTTTAATTAATAAAGAATTACCTGTTTCACTTGCCAATCCAATTTATCTCATAATCAGTATTTTCTCGGCTTTTTTAGTTATTGTATTTTATAAAAAGATAATTCGCTTTAATCAAATTCTAAATATATTTGATGCTGTTGGCCTGGCTGCATTTACGGCAATTGGTTCAGAGGTAGCAGTTAATAATGGCTACACTCAGCCTTTTATTATTATAGTTCTGGCCGTAATGACTGGAACAGGTGGAGGTACACTGCGGGATTTATTTGCTAATGAAATTCCCTATGTATTTCATAAAGAAATTTATGCTGTAGCTTCTGTCATTGGTGCCGTCTTTTTTGTTATAACTTATCAAGTTTTTGGAACCGGAGCAGCTCTTTATACAGCCTTTGTAGTAACCTTATTAATTAGGTTATTCTGTATGAAAAAAGATATTCATTTGAAGAAAGTTTCAAAGGCAGCTAAATTAAAAAAATAGCGATCTAAAAAGGTGGGATTTTAATGTTCAAATTGTTAATAATAATTTACATAGCTTTTATCAGCCTTGGTTTACCGGATTCACTTTTAGGTTCAGCCTGGCCGGTAATTTATAAAGAATTGGCTGTTCCAATATCATATGCCGGGATAATTCAGATGATAATTGCTGGTGGTACTGTGATTTCCAGTTTATTAAGTGCCAGAATGATAAAAAAGTTTGGTACTGCCAGAGTAACAACTGTGAGTGTAGCCCTAACAGCTGCAGCCCTTTTAGGTTTTGGTTTAAGCCACAATTTTATCTTTTTAGTTCTGCTTGCCATTCCTTTAGGCTTGGGAGCGGGTTCTATTGATGCAGCCTTAAATAATTTTGTGGCCCTTCATTATGAGGCAAAACATATGAACTGGCTCCATTCTTTCTGGGGTGTGGGAACTTTTATTGGTCCAATGATTATGTCTTTCTGGCTGGCCCAAAATAATAACTGGAATTTTGGTTATCTGACAATCGGAGGTCTGCAGACTATTTTAGTTATAGTTTTAATTATCTCTTTACCACTCTGGAAGCAGGCTGATTCTGAAATTGAAAAGAATGGCAAAAAAGAAAGAGTTTCTTTATCTTTAAAAGAAATCATTAAGCTCCCCAATGTAAAGAGAGTCTTAATAGCCTTTTTTAGTTATTGTGCGATTGAATGGACAGCTGGATTATGGGTGGGAACTTATGCTGTAGAAAAATATGGGGTATTATCGGAAACCGCAGCTCGCTGGACTTCTATCTATTTTTTAGGAATTACTCTCGGAAGATTTTTATCCGGTTTTTTTGCTATCAAAATTTCTAATAAAAATCTGGTCAGGCTCGGTATTTTAAGTCAATTTATTGGTATCTTAGTTTTATTATTACCAGTTTCAGTCTGGAAAGTACCAGTCGGTATCATGCTGGTTGGTTTTGGCTGTGCACCTATTTTTCCAAGTATGCTGCACAGAACTCCTCAGATTTTTGGTGACAGGGTATCTCAATCTGTTATGGGAGTTCAGATGGCAGCGGCCTATATTGGTACAACTTTTATGCCGCCTCTTTTTGGTTTAATTGCTGATTATATGAGTATCGGATTATTCCCTTTTTATCTTTTATTCTGGGCTGCGTTAATCGCTATCAGTACGGAGTTTGTTAATGGGTATTTAGATTGATGCTAAAAATGCCTTTAGATAAATTTAGCGCAAAGATTCAAAAAATAGGAGAGAGGAGATAATAAAATGAAAAACTTTCATGATAAACCCAATAAATATGTAGATCAAATTTCACTTAGAGTTAGGGACTTAGAAGAATCATTAGAATTTTATACGGAGATTATGGGTTTTAAAATTTTAGAGGAAAAGAAAAATAAAGTTAGGTTATCAGTTAATAATTCAACTCCTATTGTAACTTTAGTTTATTCTGAAGATATAATTGAAAAAATCCCGAATAGAACTGGCTTATATCATTATGCAATGTTAATGCCAAAAAGATATCAGCTGGGAACATTTCTGAAAAATTTGAGAGAAAAAAATTATGATATAACTGGTGGAGCCGACCATGGTGTAAGTGAAGCAATCTATATCAAGGATCCAGACGGTAATGGGATTGAAATTTATTCCGATTATAAAAGTAGTGAATGGCCCCAAAGTAACGGACAGATAGAAATGATAACTGATCCTTTAGACTACAAGGAGTTATTGAGTGAAACTGGTGATAAAAAATGGAATGGTATGCCTGAAAAAGCTAAAATAGGCCATATACATCTTCATGTTAGTGATTTAGAAAAATCAGAAAAGTTCTATGTTCAGGGTTTAGGTTTTAATATCATACAGAAGCTTGGGGGATCTGCTCTTTTCTTATCAACAGGAGGATATCATCACCATATTGGCTTAAACACTTGGAATGGTGTCGGAGCTGCTCCTTTACCAGAAAATGCTGCTGGAATGGAATATTATACAATAAAATTTCCTGATCAGGAATCCCGAAGTGAAAGTATTGAGAATTTAAAACAATTAGGATACCAGGTTAGAGAAGAAGATAATGATATATTTACGGAAGATCCAGCTGCCAATTCAATTAAGTTAGATATTGATTAAAGAGATGGACCGAGTTTGATAATAAATAATTTTCTAAATGGTAGATATCAACTTACTTTTTTTATAATATTTATAATTAAAAGGTGAAATTCATAATTTGTTCACATTTAGCAGTTATCATATAATTACCCGGTAAGGGTATAAGATATTTAAGAAAGGAGCTACTAAATGAAAATATTTAAAAGAATGAAGAAAATATTTGAGGCAAAGATGAGTAAATTTGTGGATGAAGTTGAGGATCCAGAAGAATTACTTGATATATCTCTACAGGAGATGAAAGAACATTTACAGCAGGTACAAAAGTCACTATTGGAGCTAACTACAATCAAAAAGGGACTGGAAAAAGATTTAGATGATTTTAAAGATAAAGCAGAACTGGCTCACCAGCAGGCACAGACTGCTATGGATATTGAAAAAGAAGATCTGGCCCGTGCTGCTCTAGAAAAAAAGGCTGAGTTAAATGAAAGAGCAGCTATTTTGAAAACTGAAATAGAGAAAATTAAAGATAAGATTGAGGTTATTAAATCTAACAAAAAAACATTGGCTGAACAAATTAAAAAGCTAGAAATGAAAAAGGAAGAGTTAACTTTTATAAATAAATCTGCAGATGCCCAGCTGGAAGTAAAAGAAATTATTACTGGAGCTAGTAGTGACATTACTGATTTAAATGGACAGATTCAAAGAGCAGAAAACAAGATAAAGAAGAAGGAAGCCAAGCTTGCAGCTCTAGATGAGTTAACTGCTGATGGTGAGTTAATAAATGACCTTAATTCAGAGGATGATATTGAAAAATCTCTTAATCAAATTCAGCGTAATTCAAAAATTGAAGATGAACTTGCTAATCTAAGATCTAAAAAGATTGGAGATGCATAATAATGGGATGTGGAGGAGGTTTCAATGATCTTTTTCGTGCCTATGGCAATCGAAATTACAGACCAAATAGAGGATATAATGATCAACGACAGGACGACACTCAAGAAAAGATTTCTCTAATAAAAAGATTATATGCCGAAGGTAGGATTGATAAAGATAGATATTATTCATTAAAAGATAGAGCATATAATGGAGATCTTTCTTTTGAACAATTGATGGATATTAAAGAATCGAGTTTTGATAGTAGAGAAAACAGTTCATATGATAATGAAGTAAAAGAAGATGAATCTAATAACAAAGACAAGAGTATTAATAAATATAAGGAAAAGATTAAAGAATTAGAAAAAAGCAAAGAAAAAGTTGATAGTATTAGATCAAAGATTCAGGACCGCTTAAACGAACTACTCCAGGAAAAAGAAAAGTCAGAAGAAATGGCTGAATCAATGGTATCTTCTAGTGAGGAAACTGCCAGGAAATATATAGATAATAAGCTTGACATTGAAGAAAATATACAGGTATTGAAAAAAAGAGAAAAAGAATTAGAAAAACAAATTGATGAAATTGACAAAACAATTAAAGAAATCGATACAAAAATGCTTGATTATGAAGCAGTAAAATTACAGGAAGAATTGGCAAATATTAAAAAAGATATTTAGTATGTTGAGTGTTAATTCTTATACAGGTCAGGTTTGGTATCATAGTTGGCATGGAGATTTAGCTGCAGTTATTAGTGTTAAAGAACATCAAAAATAAATCACTTTATAGAAAGGTGTGTTAAAAAATGGGATATTGTTATGGTTTGAATGGATATGGTTCTAATTTGTTAGGTGGCTATTGGTGGATAATGCCTTTATTATTCTGGGGACTTATTATAACAGGAGTTGTTTTCTTTATAAGATCACAGAAAAACCATGGTAGTCAAGAAGCTTTAAGTATCTTAAAGCATGAGTATGCTTTAGGAAATATTTCAAGAGAAGAGTTTATAACTCGTAAGAAAGATTTAGAGTAGAGTCGAAAGCCAGGCAGTGTAACAGATACAAACAACTAATGAAATATAAGATATATATTTAAAAAGTCCAGTTGATAACTGGGCTTTTTATACTTTGTTTTGAATTAATATTATTAGTTAGGAAATTTATAAACTTATTTCAAATAGATTTAACTTTTTAGTTAAATGAAGTTTTCTTGAGAAAGATTTATTGAAATTTTATTAGTAAAATGTTTAACATAAATTGTAATTTTTATTATCTATAATGCACATTAAGATGTTTAAATATATATTGAAACAGATGAAGTTGATTTCTGAAAGTTGATGATTTTTAAATTATGAAAGACGAAAGAAAAATAAATGGTGGTGGTTTTTATTTTTAATCTAGTTGAAACCTCATTAACTTTTCTGGTTATTACACTGGGTACTTTAGTTCACGGAATAGCTGGTTTTGGAGTGGCACAGGTATCCATGGGTCTGATGCCGTTATTTAGAACTCCAACTTCTGCTTCAATTATTTTCAGTTTAATTGCTGTTGTCAGTAATCTACGAGTTTGGTGGAGTGTGCGTGATAATTTTGTGGTCAAAGATTGGCTTTTTCCTGTAATTGGTCTGGCTTTTGGAATGCCGATAGGTATTTATGTTTTTAGTGCTTTTAGCAAGTCACAATTTAGAATTGCAATAGGAATAACTTTATTATTAGCTGTAATTTTAATTACTCTTTTTAAAAGACTTGATATTTTTCGAGATTGGTTAAAAGAGCAGGATCTCAATCCCGGCTGGAAAAGTGCAGTAACTGCAGGATTTATCGCAGGTATATTTGGGGGAGCAGTTGCCATACCAGGTCCTCCGATGATTATTTATGGAACTTTTATGGTGGTAACAGGTTTTTGGAAAAGCAAACACATGAAAGCAATTTTCACAGCTTTTTTTGGAACTTTAATGCTCTATCGTTTGCTGGGTGTATTGGTAGCTGGTTCATTTACTCTGCCGCTGTTTTTAGAAGCTCTAGTAGTAATGCCGGCTCTATTTTTAGGCGCCTGGTTGGGAATTAAAATCTATAATCATATTCCTGAAAAGATTTTTAGCTGGTTTGTTTTAATAATGCTTACAATAAATGCTCTGGTTTTGCTTTTTACGGTCTAGAGAATGAATTCCACTTCAGTAAAACAAATTGTTTTAAAACAAACAAATAATTGGAGGTAATTTCAATGTCTCAAAATTTAACTCTACTGCAGGTCAATGACACACACTCTTATTTAGAAAATCATCCAGAATTATTTTGGAATGGTGAGCAGGCAGAATATCGAAAAGCTGGCGGTTATGCTCGAATCAGGACCCTGATCAAAAAAATTACGTCTGAAGAAAATGGGAAGGTAATGGCACTTGATAATGGTGATACTATACACGGGACCTATCAGGCTGTAAAATCCAAGGGTAAATCGATGATCCCTATTTTAAATAAAATGGGATTTGAAGCGATGACTGCTCACTGGGAATTTGGTTATGGGCCTGAAAATTTTATGGAAATTACAGAAGAGCTTAACTATCCCATGCTGGCGATCAATATCTATGATGAGAAAAGTGATGAGTTATTATTTGATCCCTACTTAATCCAGGAATATGGGAACCTGAAGGTAGGAGTTATTGGGGTTGCGGCCACTATTGTTGATAAAGTAATGCCAGACGGGTTTAGTGAAGGGATATATTTAACTCTTGGTAATGAAGAACTTCCAAATTATATTGAGGAATTAAAAGAAAAAGATGTTGATCTGATAGTAGTTTTATCACATCTTGGTTTTCCTCAGGAGATCAAACTGGCAGAAGAGGTAGATGGAATAGATATACTATTAAGTGGACATACACATAATAGAGTCCATAAACCAGCTGTTTTTAATGACACAATTATTATTCAGTCAGGATGTCACGGTTCATTTGTGGGCAGGCTTGATCTGGAAGTAGAAAATAAAAAGGTGGTAGATTTTAAGCATCAGCTTCTTACTGTTGAGGAAAGTATAGAAGAAGATGAAGAAGTAAAGAGTGAAATTGAAAAGGTAATGGCACCTCATAGAGATAAACTGGAAGAAGTTTTAGGTTATACTGATATTCCTCTCAATCGTAATTTAGTTTTAGAATCAACGATGGATAATTTTTTGCTGGATTCACTACTTGATTTAACAGGAGCAGATATGGCTTTTTCTAACGGCTGGAGATATGGAGCACCTATATTACCCGGTCCCATCACGCGAAATGATCTCTGGAACATTATTCCAGTTAATCCTCCTGTTTCAACTGTTAAATTAAGTGGAAAAGAATTGTGGGAGATGATGGAGCTAAATTTAGAAAGGACATTTGCTGCTGATCCCTATAAGCAGATGGGTGGATATGTTAAACGTTCTGCTGGGATTAATCTCTATTTTAAAATTGAAAATCCTCCAGGAGAGAGAATTCAAAAACTATTTGTACAGGGCGAAGAAGTAAAATTTGATCGAATGTATGACGCTGCTTTTGTTACCAGTCAGGGAGTAAGATCAGAATATGGAAAAGAACGGAAAAACCTCGATATTAATGCCATAGAAAATCTGGAAAGATATTTAAAGAAAGAAAAAAGAGTCAAACCTGAATTAAGAAATACAATTGTAGCTGTTTAGTGCTTTGAAACTAATTAAGATAATTATTTCTATTAGTTAAGTTTTATATACTTTAAACTGAAGTTAAAAATTGTGGAAAATCGAATAAATGAGTGTCTAAATTAGAGATGAATATCCTCAGATGAGTTAAATTATTTAAAAATCTAATTAATTCATCTGAGTTTTTCTATGCTATATGGAGTTTACAAAATTAACAGCAGCTTTAAATTGAATTTTAAGATTATTTTAAAAATTATTGCAGGAATTAATCCAGGGACCCAGAATAATAATATTATAACTTGTTAAACAAGTTTAAGTATATGTAGAACAAATTACAGGAGATGTTATTTATGAATAAAATTCAGATAATTAATAAAATTTCAAAAAATAGCAAAGATAGTCGTCCTCTATATGTAATAATCTATGAAAAATTATTTGATCTTATAAAAGAAGGTTACTTTAAAAGTGGGCAAAAATTACCGGGAGAGCATACACTAGCTAATAAATTTGGAGTAAGCAGGGGTACACTACGTCAGGCTCTTTTGATATTACAGGAGGATGGGATTATATACAACTACCAGGGAAAGGGGAATTTTGTTTCTCATAACAAAAAAATATTTGGAACAGGTTTAGAGCACAAAGGTAATATTTTGAATATTGCAAACCAAGGAGACATCAAATTAACTAATGATATTGAAGTTCTTTTTGAATCCCCAAATAAAATGCTTCAATCAGAGTTGAAAATTAAGGCAAATGAAATTATCCTTGTAGTCAAAAGAGTATATAGAATTGAAAAAACAGAGGTTTCATACTTTATATCCTTTATTCCTTATAAAAATATAAATAAAGAAGAGATTGATATAGAAGATCATAGAAATCTTGTCCATTATCTTGATAATGAATTTTATGGTGAGGTAGCTAATTCTCAGTCTGAAATATTACTGACAGAAGCTGGTGATTTTATTGCCAATAAACTTAATATAAGAGAATACACACCATTAGTTTTATTTGAAGAAGATCTTTATAAAACAACTGGAGAAATGCTGGCTTTTTATAAACAATATTTTTTACCAGAATATTTTTCTTTTTATATTAATAGAAAATAATTTATTGGAGGTGATTAGTAAAGAGTGATTTAATTTTGAGTAAGTAAAAATTGAAATTTCAAAAATTAAAGGAGGAATGAAAGGTGAGATTTAAAAAAATTATTCTGTCAGTATTGGTGTTATTTTTTGTTTTTTCATTAACAGTTAGCATAGGAGCAGCAGAGGAAAAGTTTGGATTAATACTTGCTACAGGCGGACTGGGAGATCAGTCTTTTAATGATCTTACTTATCAGGGAATGGAAAGAGCTCAAGAAGAACTGGGAATTACTTTTGATTATGTGGAACCAAAAGAAATTGCCGATTATGAAACTTATCAACGTGATTTGGCTAAATCAGGAGAATATGGATTAATTGTTACAGTAGGTTTTGATCAGGCTTCTGCTTTAGAAAAAATTGCAACTGAATATCCAGATCAGAAATTTGCCATTATTGACATGGTTGTAGATAAGCCTAATGTTGCTTCGTATGTATCAAAAGAGCATCAAGGTTCATTCCTTGTTGGAGCGTTAGCTGGTTTGATGGAAAAACAAAGTAGCAATCCAAAACTTAATGATGATCAAGTAATTGGAATTGTAGGTGGTATGGATATACCATTAATCAGAAAGTTTGTAGCTGGTTATGAAGCAGGAGCTAAATATGTAAACCCAGAGGTTGAAGTACTGGTTGACTATGTAGGTGGCTGGAGTGATCCAACTACTGCGAAAGAAATTGCTATGGCTATGAATAGACGTGATGCTGATATTGTTTATCATGCTGCAGGAGGTTCAGGTCTGGGAGTTTTTCAGGCAGCAGAAAATGAAGATTTTCTTTCTATAGGAGTAAATTCAAATCAAAATCATATTAAACCTAATTACATTATAGCCAGTATGGTGAAAAAAGTTGATGTAGCAACTTTTGATTCGGTTAAAAGTGTTCTTAATGATAACTTTGAAGCGGGGGTTCATAATCTTGGTATTAAAGATGGAGGAATTGACTATACTAGAGAAAATAGTGAAGTAAAAGTAGAAGCTGAAATCATTAATCAAGTTGATGATTTAAAAGAAAAAATAAAAGCTGGCGAAATAGAAGTACCTGATACAATTGAAGCTGTAGATAGTTTCTTGAATTAATAAATACTAATCTCCGGCAGCTTATATAAGCTGCCGGAAAATTCAATGGAGTGACTAAATATGACTCTTGCAATAGAAATGAAAAATATAACAAAACAGTTTCCTGGAGTTAAGGCAAATGATAAAGTGAGTTTTAATGTTGAAAAAGGAGAAATTCACAGTCTTTTGGGCGAAAATGGTGCTGGGAAAACAACTCTAATGAATGTATTATTTGGTTTATATAAAGCAGAAAAAGGAGAAATTTTTTTAAAAGGAGAAAAGATTGCTATAGAAAATCCAAAGCAGGCATTGAAAAAGGGACTGGGAATGGTTCATCAGCATTTTATGTTGATCAACAGAATGACTGTTCTGGAAAATATAATTTTAGGTATGGGGAATGAGCTTTCTCTAAATAAAAAAGAACATAGAAAAAGAATTAATAAATTAGCAGGTAAATATGATTTTGCAATAAATATTGATGAAAAAATTGAAAACCTTTCAGTTGGTATGAAACAAAGAGTAGAGATATTAAAAACCTTATATCGTGGTGCTGAAATTATTATTTTTGATGAACCAACAGCTGTTCTAACACCAGGTGAGGTTGAAGAGTTATATAATATTTTGAATATGTTAAGAGATCAGGGGAAAACAGTTATATTTATTACACATAAACTGAATGAGACTATGGAGATAGCTGATAGGATAACTGTTTTACGTAATGGTAAAAAAGTTTCAACCATAAGAAAAGAGGATACAAATACTAATAAATTAGCTCAACTGATGGTAGGAAGAGAAGTTGAATTTGAAGTTGAGATAAAAGAAAAGAAACCTGGGAATGAAATATTAAAGGTCAAAAATTTAGAATTACTTTTAGGTAAAAATGAATCTATTGATTTAAGTATACAGCAGGGAGAGATAGTTGGTATTGCTGGAGTTGAAGGTAATGGTCAACTTGAACTTGAAGAGATGATTATGGGATTAAGGAAAGTTAAAAAAGGCCATATTTATTTAAATAATAAAGAAATTACTGAGATGAGAACTAAAGATCGAAAAAAAATGAAGATTGCCTATATTCCATCAGACAGGCATAATCGAGCAATTTTTAAAAACTTTACAATTGAAGAAAATATTTTACTAGGTTATCATTACAAATTACCTTTCTGTAAGAATCATATCCTTCAAAAGGATAATTTAAAAAAACATAGTCAAAAAATAATTTCTGATTATAATATTAAAACACCAGATAGTGGGCAATTAATAAAAAATCTTTCTGGTGGTAATCAGCAAAAAGTTGTATTAGGGAGAGAGGTAAGTCAGCAACCAGAATTTATTCTGGCTGCACAACCCACTCGGGGACTTGATATTGGTGCTATTGAATATATTCATAATCTGCTGCTTGAATTAAGAGAAGATAATAAAGGAATTTTGTTGATTTCGGCTGATCTCAATGAAGTAATTAAATTAAGTGACAGAATAGCTGTTTTATACGAAGGCAAGTTTATGGGTTTGAAAGATAAAAAAGATTTTTCTCGCAAAGAAATTGGAATGTTAATGGCCGGGGAGATGATAGACAGTGAAGCTTAAAGATATAATAGGAGGTATTTCAAGATCAGAGTCAGTTAAAGATATATATATATCTTTATTTTCAATTTTATTGGCTCTAATTATTGGTGCACTTTTAATTTTTTTGATTGGGAGTTCACCTCTCCAGGCATTTACAGTAATGTTGGATGGTGCGTTTGGTTCAATAAGTAATATAGCTAACACTTTAAGTAAGACAATTCCTTTAATATTTACAGGACTTGCAGTAGCTGTTGCCTTTCGCTGTGGTTTATTTAATATAGGTGCTGAGGGACAGTTATATTTAGGCGCTTTTTTTAGTGTTCTAACAGCTTTAAAGTTTTCATTTTTGCCAGCTTTTCTCCTGCTTCCTGTAGCAATACTTGGAGGTATTATTTCTGGTATGATTTGGGGTGGAATTCCTGGCTTTTTTAAAGCCCAGTTTGGCACTCATGAGGTGGTTGTTACTGTAATGATGAATTACATTGGCATCAATATAACTTCATATTTAGTTAATTATCCTTTTAAAGCAGAAGGTTGGGTTGCTCAAACTGATATAATACCTAATGCAGCAAATTTACCTAAATTAATTCCCAAAACACAGCTTTCAGCTGGTTTAATAGTTGCAATAATTGCTGCTTTAGCAGTATATTTTTTACTCTGGAAAACAGATTTTGGCTATGAAATCCGGGCTGTAGGCGAAAATCCGACTACTGCTGAATCAGGTGGGATTAATATTAAGAAAAATATATCACTGGCTATGGCAATAAGTGGAGGATTAGCTGCTTTAGCTGGAGTAACACAGTCGCTGGGTGTATATGAGAGATTTATTGATGGTTTTTCACCAGGTTACGGTTTTACTGGTATCGCTGTTGCAGTTTTGGGTAGAAATCATCCTCTGGGGGTAATATTGACTGCTCTTTTGTTTGGAGCACTTGAAACTGGTGCTTTGAAAATGGATAGAGTGACTGAAATATCAAATGATTTGGTGATAGTTATTCAGGGATTAGTTATTTTATTTGTGGCTGCACCGGAGATAATTCGATCCATTCTTAAAAGGAGGGAGAGCCAATAATGGAAATATTTAATATTATTAATTTTGATCTTATACCACTAACATTAAGATTGGCTGTCCCAATCGCACTTGCCGCTATTGGTGGAACTTTGTCTGAACGTAGTGGGATTATTAATATTGGTCTTGAGGGTATGATGTTAACAGGAGCCTTTGGGGCTGTATATGGTTCTTTTTTGACAGGATCACCCTGGTTAGGTGTAATGTTTGCCTGCTTTGTTGGTTTGATAGTTGGGAGTATTCATGCTGTATTAACAATAAAATATAAAGCTAATCAGGTAGTTACTGGGGTTGGAATAAATATTCTTGCTATGGGTTTTACCACAACAATGATTAAAGTGATCTGGGGAAAAGAAGGGATGTCAGGAGAGGTAAAGAACTTATCAGATATTTCTATTCCAATTTTAAAGGAAATACCAATTATAGACTGGCTTTTTACTGATCAATCTCCACTCACATATTTCATGTTAATAGTTGTCATTCTAAGCTGGTATATTCTTTTTAAAACTAATCTTGGTCTTAACTTACGTGCAATTGGAGATCATCCTAGAGCAGCACGAATTTCTGGTATTAATGTGACTAAGTATAGATACATTTGTGTTATGTTAAGTGGACTGTTAGCAGGGCTTGGTGGCGCTTTTCTTTCTCTTGTACAAAACAGCTTATTTGTACAGAATATGACTGCGGGAAGAGGTTATATGGCACTAGCTGCTAATATCTTTGGAGGTTGGAATCCATTAGGCTCATTTGTTGCAAGTTTAATTTTTTCTTTTGCTCAGGCAATTCGATTTAATATGATTGGTTATAATATACCTGATCAATTTATCCAGTCACTACCGTACATACTTACTCTGGCAGTACTGGTTGGTGCCGGAAGAAAGACGAGAGCACCGGAAGCGCTTGGTGAGATAAATGAATAATGTTTATACTTTAACTAATGCAGTAATTTTAACAATGGATGAAAAAAATCCTCTGATAGAATCAGGTAAAATTGTTATAAAAAATGATCGCATTAGTAAAATTGGTAAAAGCAGTGAAATTGAGGCAGAAGGAAAAATATATTCTTTAAAAAATAAATTACTGATGCCTGGTTTAATTAATACTCATTCACATAGCGTTTCCCCCTTATTTAGGGGTATGGCTGATGATCTAAAATTAATGGACTGGTTAAATAATGTTATCTGGCCGGCGGAAAAACATTTAAATGCAGAAACTGCTTACTGGGGAGCTGCCATGTGCTCACTTGAATATATTGCAAATGGGATTACTACTTTCGTTGATCAATACTATTTTGCTGTCGATATTGCTAGAGCAGTGGCAGATACTGGTATTAGAGCTGTTTTAGCACCTTCTGTTTTTAGTGGTAATACAGCCGAAACTAAAGATACTTTTCAGACTGCAAAAGATTTTATCGAAAAATATCAGGATAGTTCTGAGGAAACCAATATTTATCCGGCTATTGGACCACATGCCCCTTATAGCTGCGATGAAAAGCTTCTGCAAGATATAGGTAAATATGCTAGAGAAAAAGATATATTAGTTCATATTCATATTTCTGAAACAGTTGATGAAAACAGACAAATTTATGATAAATATGGTGTTAGCCCAACCCAATTTCTAAAACAAACAGGAATTCTGGATAATAAGGTTCTTGCTGCACACTGTATCCATTTAAATGATTATGATTTACAAATCTTTAAGGAAAAAGATATTTCTGTGAGTTATAATCCTATTAGTAATCTAAAGCTAGTTTCAGGTATCATGCCTATGCCAAAAATGGTGGAAAAAGAATTATTAATTACGATTGGAACTGATGGTGCTCAAAGCAATAATTCTCTGGACTTGTTAAGAGATTTAAAAACCGGTATTTTGTTACAGAAACAATTTAATGAGGATGCAACTTTTATTAAAGCAAAAGAAGCTGTAGAATTTGTAACAAAAAATGGAGCAAAAGCTATTGGGTTAGAGGATCAGATTGGTTCACTAGAAATTGGAAAAAAAGCTGATCTAATAAGTATTGATCTTAATTCAGTTAATTTAAACCCTGTTCATTTTAACCATCTAGAAAACATTTATTCTGCAATTGCATATTCAGCATCAGGACATGAAGTTAAGGATGTAATTATAAATGGAAAGTTTATTATGAAGGATGGTAATTTCTTAAAAATAAGTAAAGAGAATATTTTAGATAATTCTAAAAAACAAGCTGAAATTTTAATGAAAAAAGCGGGATTATTATAAATATGGGAGGTAATAATTATGAGTTTAACTAACAAAAAGGAAAAAACCGAAGGAAAAAAGCAGTATCATATTCATCTTAAACCAGGAGATATAGGTAAGTATGTTTTATTACCAGGAGATCCTGCCAGAGCAGACAGAGTAGCAAAATATTTGGATAATGCTGAATTAAAGGCCGAGCATCGAGAACATAGAACTTTTACCGGGTTTTACAAAGGGGTAGAGATATCTGTTACTTCAACAGGTATGGGCTGTCCATCCGCTTCCATTGCAGCTGAAGAATTGATCAATATTGGGGCGGAGTGTTTAATTAGAATTGGTAGTACAGCAGCTTTACAACCGGAACCTAAAATTGGAGATCTTATTGTTTCCACTGGTTCTATGAAAAATGAAGGTACTTCAAAATTTTATGTACCTGATGTCCTGCCAGCTGTGCCAGATTTTGAGTTGACAAGAACTATTTTAGATACCACAGCTGAAATGGCAGCTGAATTAGGTTATAGTTATCATTATGGCATTAATGCAACAGATGATGCTTTTTATGGTGAAGATGAAACCTGGATAAAAAAACTTTCTGATTTAGGAATCTTAAATGTTGAAATGGAAAGTTCAGCTATTTATACTGTATGTCATAAAAGAAAGAAAAGAGGAGCTATGATTTCAGCTGTTTCGGGTAATCTTGTGACAAATGATGTTATTTATGAAAAAGAAAACGAAGGTTTAATCAGGGGCTGGGAGAATGAAATAAAAGTTGTATTAGAGGCTATTTATAAATTTGAACAGCGAAATTTATCTTAAAAACATAAAATAGTTGTTTCTAAAATTAAAAAAATGATTATTATATATTTGAAATTAGTATCTCTAAAGGAGATGCTTAGCCTTCAGGAGGGGTCAATTATTTTAGCTGATTCAGTTAATAATAAAGCTTTCTGGAGGCTTTTTTATTTAAATATTTTATCATATTGTCTGGACCTTTTTGATATTTTTAATGAGTTTCCCCATTTTTTAAAATAGCAAAAACTATCCTTACCGTCATAATGGTAAAGAGAGTCTTAATATCTTTTGTGATCGTCGTTTTTTGT
>NZ_QPJF01000028.1:0-33011 GCF_003337665.1 Halanaerobium sp. ST460_2HS_T2 | reverse complement strand
GTGCTACTATTTAATTCGACAAGAATGGGGTGAAGCCCTTTCTATATCATTAAAATCTTTGTTATATCAAGGCTTATTTTTATGAAATTCGCTTAATTAAATTGATAGATGATAATTGTTTTCTTATGACTTATACATTTTATTTTATCAAAATATTTTCTGAAAATTTTATATTTATATTTTAAATCCTACTGTTTTTTGCAGTAGGATTTTTTTGGTTTGCCTGGCATGAATATTTGCTAATCAGTGGAAGTCTAATGTGTGTGTTAATATTGCCAACCACTAGCTTTAAGAAAAGGGGCCATCGCGAAGTGGGATCTGAAGAAAGTTTGAGGCAAAACTTCGGTCTGAGGAACACGAACTGTATAAAAGGCATAATCCTGTGGGTGAGTTTGCCATACAAAAAAGCCCAAAACTATTCAAGACAGGAAGTGTAAATACAGCAAATAGATTAAGTGAAGCAAGATTATTTTTAATAAACTACAAAGTGCTGAGCGATATATTGTGGTAATGTGAGAATTCGGAAAAGAATTTCATGATTTTTCTCAAATTTGATTTAGGATATAATTTATTCATTAATTTAATCTTTTATATTGTCTTGAAAATATAGAGACATACCATTTAAGAATAAGTGAGGAGCGATAGTCATATCAGTGTAACCGAAATTTTCAAAATTGATATTTGAACCTAAATTAATTTTTAAATCAAAAAGTTGAGTATCAATTTTATTTTTAGAATCCTGAGAATGAAATAATATTACTTTAAAGTCATTATTTTTTGCATTTTTAGCCAGGTTTTCAATTTGATCATTATATTCTTCAATTGCAGTTATGATTAATAAATTATTCAAAAATGTTTCTTTCTCAAAAAGAGGAGAGAAATCAATCATTTTAAATGAATCAAAGTGATCTTTGAAATTATTTTTTAGAACTCTTTTTTTTCGAATTATATTATTTTCTAACTGATTAATTAAATTTTGGCATTGATGAATAGAACTTTCATAGTAGTTAAGATAATTTTGTTTAGATAACAGTTTACTTAAAGAGAAACCAAAACTGTTATGATAATCAAAAACAACAATCTCTTCAGATTTTTCAAGATATTCATTATATATTTCATTTAAATAAAAATTATCAGTTCCGTATGCAGATTCTTCAATTAGTTTAAAAATATTTTTTTGAGATATTTCGGTAATTTTTTTCAACATATACTGATAAGGGTTATCTTCTTTTTTTATATCATTAATATTTATATTCGGAATAGTTTGACTTTGAGATACTTCTTTAATTAATCTTTGTTTAAATTCACTGAAGCCCTGAAGATTTAATTTTTTTTGCGTAAGTCTTAAAATTGTACCAGTACTAGTTTCAGATAGGTCAGCTAAATTTTCCATATTAAGCTCAGCTGCTTTTTGTGTGTTATTGAGAATAAAATTTGACAATAACTTTTCTTTTGGAGTTAATTCATCATTATTTTTTAATTCTTTTAACTTCTTTATAATACTTTCCATTTTTAACATCTCCTTAATTGGACAATTAAATTTATCATCTTGGTTATTATTATCATTATAAACATAAAAACATATTAAATCAACTCAATTCCTGTAATAAGTGAAAAGTATTGATATAACTAGGGTTATTTTAATCAGAAAAGTAAATGAATATAATATAATTAACTAATTATAATCATCAACTTGACAAAAATTCACGGAAATGCTATAATGTGTTCAAGTTGAAAAGAAATCACAAAAAAGAAATAAAATTTAATAACTACGAAAGGATGATAAATCATGAAAAAATCAATATTTAGAGTTCAGAACAAAATTGACCGAAAGCTTTTAAATATGATAAATAAAAGTGGAGAAGATTTTATCAATTCATTACCAGAGGCTCTTGAACCTAAAGATATAATCGAAATTATGCCGATAGGAAAAACAAAAGTCTATCAACTGCTCAGACAAGGACGATTGCCTGGCCATAAAATTGATGGGCAGTGGGTTATACCAAAATTATTATTTCTCCAGTGGTATTACTTTGGAGAATTTGAAAGCAAAAACATTGTTAAAAAAGTTGTATGATTGAGAATCAATAAATAGAATTGGATATAATCAAAATAAATAGGAGGAACAATTATGTATATTAGAGAAATAAAAACCAAAAAAGGAAAAAGTAAATTTGAAGCTTTTGTCGATATCACTCCTAAGGGAAGCATTAAAAGAAAGAGAATAAGTAAAACTTTTTCTACAGAAAAAGAAGCAGAAAAATGGGCTATTATTAAAGAGCATGAAAGTAATAAAGAAGAGGTTTCCTTTAGTATAAGTCATCAAACTATTGCAGAGTATTTTGATGATTGGATGGAGAATTATGTTAAGGTGCAGTTGTCTCCTACGACTTATAATGGATATAAGACAATTGTGGATCGGCATATAAAGCCAGATCTTGGCCATTTAAAATTGAATGAGCTTAATTCAATTCAAATCCAGGATTATGAACTGCGAAAATTACAGACGGGTAGAATTAATGGTGAGGGAGGACTTTCTCCTACAACGGTTTTACAGCATCATCGAGTACTAAGCAAAGCTTTGAACAGTGCATTAAAGAAAAGAATTATTGAGAGAAATCCATGTGTAGGTGTAGAACCCCCTAGAGCTGTTAATGCTGAAATATTGAGTATGACAAAAGGCCAGGTAAAAAAGTTTTTAGATTTCGCAAAAGAAAAAGGTCTTTGGTATTATACTTATATGTATCTGGCGGTTCATACAGGTATGAGAAGAGGAGAAATGATGGGTTTGAAATGGAGAGATATCTATTTTGATGCAGGCTTTATTATTGCTAGAAGGACTTATGGAAGGGGTATAGGTTATAAGGCGGTATTTAAGGATTCGCTTAAAACTCAAAAGAGTAGAAAAATAACTATTGATCAAGAGGATGTTAATGTGCTGCAAAAATTAAAAGACCATCAGGAGCAACTTAAGGGAACAGAAGATAAGGAATATGAAGATAATGGTCTTTTATTTGCAAAAGAAGATGGAAAAGCATTTTCTCCTGATATTGCAACCAGTAGATTTAAACAGCTTGTTAAAGAGTTAGGCATGGAAGAATTTAGGCTTCATGATCTGCGTCATACACATGCAACATTGTCTTTAGAAGCAGGAATTCCAGCTAAAATTGTAGCTGCTCGATTAGGTCATTCAAATGTAAGTACGACTTTAGATACTTATTCCCATCTGACAACAAATTTCCAAAGGGAATCTCAAAAAAGCCTAAAAGATTACTTGAATGATTAAATTATAAAAGTATTTTAAAAAGGTGGTGTAATGATGAAGCAGAAGCAAATACCAAATAAAATATTGGTTCTTTTAAGAGGTCCACCAAATTGGTGATAGAGTTTATTGATGAAAAATTGGCTAAGTTTATATTATATTTTAAATGTAATAATAATTAAAAATGATTGGAGTGATACATGTGGAAATAAATACTGGGATTACAAGGGCAATTGATGGAGTGGGGAGAGTAGTTATACCAAAATCAATAAAAGACGAGTTAAATATTGAAACTAAGGATAAATTTATGATAATAACAGATTTGGAAAATCAGTCGATAACTCTTAAACTATATAAGCCAGGTTGTTATTTTTGTGGAAACATCAATGGTTTAGTTGAGAAGAAGGGAGTTAAAATTTGCCCAAAGTGTATAGAGGATTTAACTAGTAAAGGAAAACAGCATAATTAGAGGTGATGGTATTGAAACAAAAAAAGTCTATTGAAGATCGAAAAGAAATAGAAGAAAAATATAGGGATTTGTTATGTTCTAAATCTAAAGGTTTAGTTGGTGAATTTAATTTTTCTCATGGACATTCGATTTTAATTACATTAAATTACTACAAGAACAAGAAGAGTTCGACATGAGAATTGGGGGAGTATAAAAGTAAGGGGAATAGTAAGTAAAAGAGGATAGGTTAAATATCGGTGAAAAAATTCTCGGCAGGATTCAGGCAGGATTTTCATCCCAAACTAAAAAAATCTCCTAAAAAGGAGATTGAAAAAGCACCATAAGTCTTGATATATCAATGGTGCCGAAGGTGGGACTCGAACCCACACGCCCGTGAAGGCAACGGATTTTGAATCCGTCGCGTCTGCCAATTCCACCACTTCGGCATCAACACCATTTATTTTAACATAGAAAAATCTTAAAAGCAAGAGCTGTTATTTGTAAAATGAGATTATAGATCACAGACTGCTGTAATTATTTACTAAAAGGGTTGAATTATATAACCTGCTTTAGTACAATATAATTAACATAAAAAGAAAATATTTCAATTAAGGGCAAAACTGCTGAAAAGCAGTGACGCAAAGCTATGGGTCTTTTTGAGATCGCCAGGCTGCAGAGATGACTGCCCGACCTTTTATGGTCGGTTTTTTTAATTTTAGAATTTATTTAGCTGTAAAGTTATTATTTATCTGGAGGGTCAGCAGTGGATATTATAGAGAAATTTAAATTACAAATAGAAGAATCTACTCTATCAGAAACAAGTTTCAAAAAGTTTAATCTCATAGAAGAAATGATTGATGTCGGAATTTGGGAGTATAATTTAGAAAAAAAACAGCTATATTTATCTTATTGGGCTCAAAATAAACTTAATATTAATCAGAAATATACCAGCCAGGATCCCATTGAGTCAATTAAAGATTATATTCATCCAGATGATCGGAGAGAAGCTCAAAAAAACTGGGAAAGTTTCATTGAAAATAAAAAGGGTAAATATAAAAATATCTTCAGGATTAAAAATAAATCCGATTATATTTATATCAAACAAAGTGGTAGATTTTTAAAAGATAATAAAGACTCAGCTATTAGGGTAATAGGTACAACTACAGAAATCACAAGGGAAAAGCAGCTTGAAAACAAATTGTATCAGCTAGCTTATTTTGATGATTTTACCAATTTGCCCAATGAAAAATATTTTTCAAAAAAGTTAGAGCAACTGATTAGATCAGTTGAGAAAAGTCAGCAAACTCAGAGATTTGCTGTTTTTTATATCGAAATAATGGATATGGATAACATTTCAAATGTAGTTGGTTCACTGCATGGTAATCAAACAGCTAAAAAAATTGCAGACAGCTTAAAATCTGATCCTGATCTTAGTTTAATCAGTCATTATTATGGAAATAAATTTTTACTTTTATTTAAAAATATATATCAGAAAGAGAAAATTAAGCAAAAAGCAAAAAAAATAATAGAAGCAATTAAAGTTCTCTGGCAAGAAAATAAAATTGATTATTTTTTGGATTTCAAAATAGGAATTACAGTTTATCCTTTTGATGGGGAAAATGCCCAAACATTGATCACCAGAGCTCACCATGCGGTTCATACAATTGAAGACAGCAATCAATTTTATCAAATATATGATAAGAATATTTATTATGAGAAACTAAATAATATACATCTTAAAAATGATTTAAGAAAAGCTGTAGAAGCAGAAGAATTAAGTCTGGTTTATCAGCCCAAAATTGATTTGAAAGATGAACAAATTGTTGCATTAGAGGCACTTCTTCGCTGGCACCATCCTAAATTTGGCCAGATATCTCCAGAGTATTTTATCCCAATTGCTGAACAAAGTAATCTAATAACTAAGATAACACGCTGGTTAATCAAAAAAGTAATAAAAGAATTTAATCAGAATCAATTTTTAAGAGAATCTGAAAAGATAATTTCAATTAATCTTTCTGCTTATGATTTAAAGGACGATACTCTTATCACTTTTCTTGAAAATTTAATAGAGGCAGAAAAATTGTGTCCTCATCAAATTGATTTTGAGATTACAGAATCTATTTTTCTAGATGCTAAAGAACAAGATTTAGAAAATTTACATAAACTAAAAGAATCTGGGTTTTATATTTCTCTTGATGATTTTGGTAAAGGGTATTCTTCCCTTTCTTATTTAGCTAAACTTCCCATTGATATATTGAAACTTGATATGTCATTTATTCGAAATTTAGAACAGAAAAAAACTAGGATTCTGATTGAAAAAATTATTGAACTTTCACATGAACTTGATTTTAAGGTGGTTGCAGAAGGTGTAGAAACAGAAAATGAACTGAATATATTAAAAAAATTGGACTGTGATTATGTTCAGGGATATTATTATTATCGACCAAATTCCCTGGAAAAACTGGAAACTATTATCTGTAATGATTGCAATATGCAGACTGTATGATATAATTTTACTATAACAGATAAAAAAGGTAGGGATTAGTTATGCTGAAATCAATTAAAGCCAAAATGTTGCTTGCAATATCAATATTAATTTTAATTATTGTCGGGGGAACAGCTCTAACTTTGTATGATCAGTCAACAAATATTTTAGAAGATACAATAATGTCCAGTGCAAAGGAAAGCGCCAGGCAAAATTCAAATACCATTAATGAATGGTTAAATGGAGTGGAAGTGTTTTTAAGAGATTTAGCTAACTCTAATGATGTTAAAACAATGATGTGGAGCAGTCAGGAGAGATATTTAAAAGAAGCTGACCATTCTGATCTGGAAAATATTATTGTAGCTCGACCTGATGGCAGGGCCAATGTTGTTGGAGGGAAAAGCATTAATGTTGCAGAAAGAGAATATTTTCAGAAAGCAATGGAAACTGGCAGGGTAACATATTCTAATACTCGTCCCAGTGAGTTAAGCGAAGGTAATGTTATATCGATTGCTGTACCAATTATAGATTTTGGAGAACAGGTTGGAGTTTTAATTGGAACAATTTCTACTGAATATTTACAGCAATTAATTACCAAAATGAATATTAACGGAGCAGGTTATGGCTGGATTATTAATCAGAATAAAAATACTATTGCTTATCCGGAAAGAGATTACATAGCAAATACTGAGCTGGCAGAAAGCAATCAGGATTTACAGGAAATCACTGATAAGATGGTAGCTGAAAAAAGTGGTGCAGTTAGTTATAATTTTAATAACCAGGAAAAAATAATGGCCTATCATCCGGTAGAAATTAATGGCTGGTCTGTTGCCATGACAGCAGAACGTTCTCAGGTTATGAGTGGTCTTGATAATCTGCGTAATATAAGTCTAATAATCGCAGGAGTTGCCCTGATTTTTGGTATAATTGTTACTATTGTGATAGCAACATATATTTCCAATCCACTTAATTATGTTACTGATATAGCTCAGAAGTTAGCAGATGGCAATTTCAATTTAGATATAGAAGCTAAGTATTTAAAACGAAAAGATGAGATTGGTAAATTAACAAACTCATTTTCAGAAATGATTAATAATTTAAAGGCAATGATTCTGGAGGTTAAAAATGTATCAGATAAGGTAGCAGCTTCAAGTGAAGAATTATCTGCCAGTGGAAATCAGGTTGGAGAAAGTGCGGATGAGGTAAGTAGGGCTATTCAGGAAGTTGCTTCTAATACGGAAGAACAATCAGCTCAGGTAGAAGAGACTTCTGCTATAATGGATGAACTAATTAAGCAAATAAAAATGATCAATACCTCTTCTGATGCTATGGACAGACAGGCTGAAAATGTAATGGAAAATATTGAAAAAGGTAATCAATCAATTGATCAGTCTGCTGCTGAAGTGAATAAAGTTAAGGATAATTCGGAGCGGGTTGAGAAGGTTGTTCATTCTCTGGCAGAATCATCTCAGAGGATTGGCGAGATAGTTAATATGATAAAAGAAATATCTTCTCAAACCAATTTGCTGGCTTTAAATGCAGCAATTGAGGCAGCAAGAGCGGGCGAAGCAGGGCGAGGATTTTCTGTAGTTGC
Source organism: Halanaerobium sp. ST460_2HS_T2 (assembly GCF_003337665.1). Classification (NCBI taxonomy): domain Bacteria; kingdom Bacillati; phylum Bacillota; class Clostridia; order Halanaerobiales; family Halanaerobiaceae; genus Halanaerobium; species Halanaerobium sp. ST460_2HS_T2. Next base: position 25,222 of record NZ_QPJF01000028.1, on the reverse strand, counting down.
AGATGAAATTCGCGAACTAGCAGAAGAGTCAAATCAGGCTACAGATGAGATAACCGAATTAATTGAAGGTATTCAAAAAGATGTCAGAGCTTCAGTAGAGAATATGGAAGAAACAGGAGAAGTTGTTGAGTCAAGTGTTAGTTCTATTCAGGAAAGTGGCACAGCTTTTGAAGAAATTGAACATACAGCTGAAGTTTTAGGTAGAATAATTAGAAATATTAATAATAAAGCTCAAGAAATGACTGCAAATAGTGATAATGTAGAAATAGCAATTGGAGAAATTGCTTCTGCAAGTGAAACAGCCGCAGCAAATGCAGAAGAAGTTGCAGCTTCAAGTCAGGAACAGAATGCAGCTACAGATGAGATTATAACAGCTTCTCAGGAACTGGCCGAAATGGCAGAAGAACTATCAGCTTCAATTTCAAAATTCAAACTGTAAAATTGGTTCCTGGTTAATTTTCGATTCGCGATATAATTGGAAAAATGATTAAGTAGGCTGTTACAATGTATATCAGGCTGGTCAGTAACCCGGTTTTATAATTAAAATTAAAAAAATGATCTAAATAAGTATTTATTGAGACTGAAAGAATTATTAGCGATAAAGCAGGAAGCAGGAGCGAAAGCTGTTCCCAGATTGTGACTGAATAAAAATCTTTTGTTTCAGTCTTAAAGTTTAACTTACTCCTTTTTAGATCTTTAAATATTACTAACCATAATATTTTTAGAGAGTAAGCAGCGGTTAGAATACTTCCCAGGTGCAGTAAAAATTCAAATATTGGAATACTGCTTAAAGAATATTTTATTAGATCTTTGCTATTATAGCCAATAAAAAAAGGGAAGGCCATTAATGATAAAAAAGAAAGTAGGGTACTGAAAGTGGTTATTTTTTGTCTGACTGTACAATACTTAAAATCAAAAATAGAAGTAGACTTAAATTCTTTAATCCAGTTTCCAGCACCATTAAATAATGTCGATTTAGCCAAAGCATGAGCAATAATTTGAATAACTGCTCCATAATAGCCATAGATATTTCCACTTCCAATTGCCAGGGCTATAAATCCAAATTGACTTATTGAACTATAAGCTAAAATTAGCTTATAGTTTTTTTCTGCAAGAGCTTTTATACCACCATAGAAAATCATAATTAATCCTAAATATAAGAGTAATCTATTGCCATTTGTAATAATTTTCAGCAGAGAAATATAACCGAGTTTGGCGACCAAGGCAGAGGAAATTGCACAAAAGCCAGTTGATGACTGTTTATAAATATAAGGTAACCAGCTGTGCAGGCCAATAATTGCACTTTTAACCCCCAGTCCAATAATAAACATTAGCTGCAGCCAGACCTCCTCTACAGCCCCTATAACTTGATATCCGTTTGTATAAGCTGTTAAAACAGTAAATATTAAAAAACTTCCTCCTACAAACTGAATCACAAAATATTCCCAGGCAATATTTTTATTGTCCCAGAACAGCATTAAAGTGGTAGTTAATGTAGCAAGTTCCCAACCAAGCACAAAAACGAACCAGTTTTTGGTAGTAATTATAAGAGAAAAGCTCATAATAAAAATTACTGTAATTGTTAAAAAGATAGCTCGGTAATTTTTAATTTTTCTCCAGTTGGAGACCAGAGTAAAAAAAGTTACCAATAATCCAGTAATTAAAAATAAGCTATTAATTTTATTAATACTAAAATTGCTGGAAATAAAATAGACCATTTTAACTCCTCCTTCCCAGAATTATATCACAACTATTAATTTACTAAAAGCAAATGCTTAATTAATTGAGTCAGAAAAATTTGACAAATCCGAAATCTAATGATATATTTAAAGCACTGAGTATTCTAAACTAGTTACACTTACTCAGGTTAAATTTTAGGAGGAAGATATTAATATGGTTTACACAGGAAAAGTTAAGTGGTTTGATGAGAAAAAGGGTTATGGATTTATTGAAAGAGAAGATGGCGACGATGTATTTGTACATTTCTCTGCTTTACAGCAGGAAGGTTTTAAAACCTTAGAAGAAGGTCAGGAAGTTGAATTTGAGATTGTTGAAGGAGATCGTGGACCTCAGGCAGAGAATGTTGAAGTTATATAAGTAAAAAATTATGGAAATTACCCTGGCTATTAACTTAGTCGGGGTTTTTTTATGTTTAATAAAAAAATAATTTATTAGTTGATTTTTGTTTTCAATAAAGATAAAATTATATAATAGATAATCAAATAAAGAAAGTTTAAAAACCAAATATGGAGGTTAATTATGAACTTTAAAATAATAGTTGATAGCTGCTGTGATTTAACAGATGAAATAAGAAATAAATTTGATATCTCGACAGCACCTCTGTCAATAGATATTGGAGATAAACATTTTGTGGATGATGAGAATTTGGACCGTGAGGCTTTGTTAGCTGAAATGCGTAATCATAATCAGGCTCCAAAAACTGCCAGCCCGGGACCGGGTCGTTTTTTAGATTTATATAAAAAATATGAAAATATTTTTGTAGTAACTCTTTCTAAAGAATTGAGCGCAACTTATCAGAATGCTGTTCTGGCAAAAAATATGCTAGTTGAAGAGTCTGAAAATAAATTTATTAAGGTATTTAATTCTTTTAGTGCTTCAGTCGGAGAAACAATGATTGCTTATAAACTGGGAGAGTTAATTGAATCTGGTTTAAAAAAAGGGGAAATTATAGAAAAAACTGAAGAATATATTGCAGGGATGCAGACATTATTTGTTTTAGATTCTCTTGATAACCTCATTAAAGCGGGAAGAATGGGAAAATTAAAAGGGAAAATAGCTTCTTTTTTTAATATTAAACCAGTTTTAGGTGCAACTCCGGAAGGTACAATAACTCTTGTTGATAAAGCCCGGGGAAGTAAAAGAGCAATTAGAAAATTGGTAGATAAAATTGGAGAAAAAGGGGAAAAACTAGAAGAAAAAGTTCTCGGAATTGCTCACTGCAATGCTCTAGAGAAAGCAGAATATATTAAAAAACAGGCTGCTCAAAAATATAATTTTAGAAAGATTATTATCTTAGAAACAGCTGGGATTAGCACAGTCTATGCTAATGAAGGTGGGATAGTTATAGCATTTTAGAAAAAGCCGGTGTAGCTCAAATGGTAGAGCAGTGGTATCGTAAACCGAAGGCTGCAGGTTCAAGTCCTGTCATCGGCTCCATATATAAATTTTAAACAGATTATTTTATTCTTTCCAGGCTTCTACCAGTTTTGTCAGCCCCTGAAGGAAAAAACCACCTGCCACCCAGTAGTATACAAGTTCTGGATTGGAAATAATTAAGATTCCTACAATAATATATATTAATCCAGAAAATACTAAACTAACTTTGCTAGTTTTATCAGCTTTGTTTGCCAATTTATCCACCCCCAGAACAAAAGCATTTGAATTATAATGTTTTAATATTTTGTTTTTAGGATTAAATTCGCCAAGATGTGACCGCAGGTCTTTCCAAAAATCTGGAAAGAATATTATATTTAAAAATATTCCACCAAGTAATAAACTAAGGAGATAAGTTGAACTATTCCAGTAATTTCCCCAACTTAAAAGCAATCCAATTTCATCCATAAATAAACCAAGACCAATACCATAAATTAGAGCATTATCCCTCTGGTCAATAAATTGTGTCCTGGTTATAGAAAACCAACCTGCCAGAGCAATTAATGCAATTCCAATATACAGGTGATGAATATGATAACCAAAAAGTATAATATTGGAACCTATATAAAACTTTATATCACCAGTCTTAGCAGCATTGGATGCTGCACTACCTGCAGAACCAGCTATCATTACAGCCAGTCTAATTAATAAAAAGCTTAAAAGATAAGAGCTGCTGATAATGAAGGGAATTGACTTATCATTTTCTTGTTGAACTTTTTGAAAGTTTTCCTGACTATTAATTGGAATCACCTCCAGAGAACTAATTTACTTAAGTATAGGAAAAACAGGCATTTATTGCAAGTTCTTAAGCTGGGTTAATAGGATATTTTGTCTTTATAATAATTTTGATTTTTACAAAATAGAGGATAATTATTGTTGATCAAGAATATACATAAATAGAGAAATAATTCTGGAAATTGAATATATTTTTAAATTCGTTATGTGAGGTTGGGTATAACGGGTTAATTTTTAATGAGGTGGAGCCGGATGGCAAAGAAAAAGATAATTATATTAATTATTTTAATTATATTTATTTTGACTACAGAAGTAACTGCTGTTTCAACATTTAGAATAATGGCAGCTTCCAGTTTGCAGGAACCTTTAAATGAGATAAAAGATAAATTTGAGGCAGAAAGCAGAGATTATAGCTTGGAAATTAATTATGCAGGAAGTCAGATGCTTTTCAGTCAAATAAAAATGGGAGTAGATTTTGATCTCTTTTTATCTGCAAACTATAATTATTTAAATCAGTTATCCCGTGAAAATATAATAGCAAAAGAAACGATTTTTGCCAGAAATGAATTGATTATTATAATAAATTCTCAAAATGAGAAAATAAATAATCTGGAACAATTAATAAGCAGTGATTATTCTTTACTGCTTGCTGATAGATCTGTTCCTGTTGGCGATTATACCGGCAAAATGATCAAAAACTTTTTAGATTCAATTGCTGATCCAAAAATTAGACAAAAAATTAAAACAGACTTTAATTCTTCAATAGTTTCCAGAGAATTTGATGTAAAAAGTGTATTGAACAAAGTTAAACTGGGAGCAGCTGATGCAGGGATTGTCTATTTAAGTGATTATAATGATGATCAGGATTTATATCGAGTTAAAATCCCTGCAAAATATAATATAGAAGCAAAATATTATATGGGATTAAGTTATAATTCTACATCAGGATCAGAAAAAGTTTATAATTATATTTTAAGTAATGCAGCACAAAAAATATTTTCAAAATATAATTTTAAGAGAGTGAAAACAAATGAGTAAGGATTTAGTTCTGGATACAGAAAATCAAAAAAGAAAACAGCAAAGAATTTCTTTATTTCCACCGGATTATTTTTCGAAGCCTGAGAAATTTACCTTTTCCGATGAGTTATTAATTTTGATCCCTGCAGTTTTAAGTATCCTCTTTATTTCACTCATAATTCTTTCTTTATTTGTAGAAAGTTCAGCTGCAGAAATTATCAGCATATTTAAAAGTATGGATATTTTATCAGCTTTTAAAATTACTTTTTTGTCATTAAGTATTTCAGCTCTATTAACAATTGTTTTAGGGGTCCCATTTAGTTATTTTAGCAGTCGTAAAAATAGAAATATAAATAAAGTGATAAATATAGTCATCAGTCTTCCACTACTGCTTCCTCCAAGTATTACTGGCCTGGCTTTACTATTAACTTTTGGCAGCAGAGGAATTTTATCTAAACTGACTGACAACCTGGCTTTTACCTTTACAGCTTTAATCATTGTTCAGGTATTTGTTATGCTGCCTCTATTTATTCATACTTTAAAAAACTCTTTTGCAGCAGTTAATAAAAATATAATTGAGGCTGCTCTAGTTGAAGGAGCTGCCGAAAAAGATCTGTTATTTAAAGTATATTTACCTCTGAGTGGGAGAGGATTTATTACTGCGTTAATTATTTCTGTCCTTAGAGCTGCTGGGGAATTTGGAGCAACAATTATTTTTGCTGGCAATATGAGCGGTAAAACTCAAACACTAACTACAGCTATTTATAGTCTTAGTCAGACCAATATAACTCAGGCAATCGCACTGGCTGTTATTATGTTGAGTGCTTTTTTGCTTCCTTTGTTTTTGCTTGAGTTTAAGATAAGGGAAAAAACATAAAATTACTGGCGGAGAAAATTTAATATTTAGTCTGAAAGTTCAAACTGGCTATTTTTACTGCAAAATATTAAAATTTGATTAATACTTCAAAAAAAGAGTTTGTAGTTCCTATTTAACTATAATCACTTTAAATCAGAAATGTTAGGGCTATTTCTTTCAATAATTAGCTTGACAATCTCCTATAAAAAGTTATAAAATCTATATTAGACCGTAAAATTGTGGGAGTGATTTTTGTGAGTGATTTATTAATAATGACACCCGGTCCAACTGAGGTCAGCGAAGAAGTTAGACGGGCGATGAGCCGCAAAATTACCAACCCGGATCTTGATCCTGATTTTTTTGATTTTTACCTGGATGTTAGTTCAAAACTGCAGCAGATATTAAGGACAAAAAATGATGTGATTATTATGAGTGGGGAGGGAATTTTAGGCCTTGAGTCTGCCTGTGCTTCTCTAATTGAGCCCGGGGATAGAGTTTTAGTCCTGGACAATGGAATCTTTGGCAGAGGCTTTGCAGATTTTGCTGATCTTTATGGGGCAGAGGTTATAAGATGGGAATTCCCCTATAATAAAGAGATTGATATCGATAAATTAGAAGCAAAGCTGGCAGAGGAACATGATTTTAAATTTGCTACCTTTGTTCACTGTGAAACTCCTACTGGGGTAATAAATAATGCTGAAGCAATCACCAGTTTATTAAATGAATATAATATTTTATCAGTTGTAGATTCTGTTTCTGCAATTGGTGGTGTACCTATTGAAGTAGATAACTGGGGAATTGATATAATACTCGGTGGTTCGCAAAAGTGTCTTTCTGTACCACCAGGACTTACTTTTATGAGTGTTAGTGATGCAGCCTGGGAGGCAGTTAATAACCGAAAAACAGCTGTTAGAGGTTATTATACTAATTTACAGCTCTGGCAGAATTGGTATGAAGAAAAATATTTTCCCTATACTCAGGCAGTTAGTGATATTTATGCTCTGGATGCTGCTTTAAATAAGTGGCTGGCAGATAAAGAAGTATTTAAGCGTCACAGTAAAATTGCCAGTGCAGTCAGACATGCTATCAAGGAATCTAATTTAAATTTATATGCTGAAAATGGTTATTCTGACACAGTGACTGCAATTGAAATACCAGAAGGTATAAGTTATCAGGAATTAAATCAGCTGATGACAGAAAGTCATAATGTAATGATTGCAGCTTCTCTAGGAGAGTTTGAAGATAAATTAATTCGGATTGGTCATATGGGAGAAAATTGTTACGAAGAAAAACTTTACAGAACTTTAAAAGCATTTGACCACAGTTTAAGAGAACTAGGTTTTGGGTTAAATGTTGAATTACATAAAATTTTTGTAAATAAAATGAATTAAGGGGATGGAGCTCCCCCTTTAACCACTGTTAAATAGCAGTTGATGGCTCCTATCTTTTTAGGGTTTACCCTATCTAGATAGGGGCCTTTTTTTATTGCATTTGTTACCAGTTATTTAAAAATTATTTCTAAGCATAGGCTACAAAAGATTAAGAGAGGAGAGATTACTTTGGCTTTAAGTTTAGCTTTAATTATATTATTTGCTTTATTATTTGGTAGATTTTTTGATCGTTTAAAATTACCCGCTCTGCTGGGAATGTTGTTAATTGGAATTTTGTTGGGGCCATATGGTTTTGATCTGATAAGCCAGGATATTTTAAACATATCTTCGGATTTAAGAATGATTGCTTTAATAGTAATTTTAATTAGAGCAGGACTGGGAATTGAAAAAGAAACTCTAAAAAAAGTTGGTGTTCCGGCAGTAAAATTGAGTTTTATTCCCGGTTTAATGGAGGGAGCAGCTGTTATTTTAGCTGCTGTTTATTTTTTGAATTTTGAATTTGTGGAAGCGGGTATTCTGGCTTTTATAATTGCAGCTGTTTCCCCAGCTGTAGTTGTGCCTCAGATGTTAGCTTTAATTGATCAGGGGAAAGGTGCAGATAAAGGAATTCCCACTTTAGTCTTAACAGGTGCTTCGGTTGACGATGTTGTAGCAATTACAATATTTTCTGCATTTTTAAGTATTTATGGTGGACAACAGATTAATATATTCAGACAGATTTTAAATGTACCGGTTGCCATTTTGTTGGGGATTATTCTGGGAACAGCTATTGCTTTATTTTTAATCTATATTTTTAAAAAATATCATATTCGTGATACAAAAAAAGCACTTTTGATTTTAAGTTTTGGTATTTTAATGAATTCTTTGGAAAATTTACTGGATGGAATTATTCCAATTGCTACTTTATTAGGTATAATGGTAATTGGCTTTGTAATTCAGGAACGCTATTCTATTTTAGGAAAAAGACTATCATCTAAATTTAATAAAATTTGGGTTTTTGCAGAACTAATGTTATTTGTTTTAATTGGGGCTGAAGTTAATGTTCAGCTTGCCCTTGAATCAGGTTTATTAGGCTTAATTATTATTGCAATAGGTTTAAGTGCTAGGTCTATTGGAGTTTTTATCTCTCTTGCAGGAACACAGCTCAATTTAAAGGAAAGAGTTTTTTGTGTACTGGCCTATACCCCTAAAGCTACAGTTCAGGCAGCAATAGGAGCTATTCCACTTGCAGCTGGTGTGGCTTCTGGAGATCTAATTCTGGCTCTGGCCGTTTTATCGATTGTTGTTACAGCACCGCTGGGGGCGGTTGCAATTAAAACTGCTGGTAGTCACTGGTTAAAAGCCGATTCTAATTTATAAGTTGCTATCTCAAACTTCGCACTTGCCAAAAGATTCTTAGAGTGCTAAGTTTGAGTTTATTATTAAGATAATAGTTAATTTTCAATTTTTTTATATTTAACCAAGTTAATAACATTTGCTTATAATGGTTGAGATGTGATATTATTAACTTAGAGAAATTTGGATTAAAGGTACCTTGTGAGTACAATAGTCTGAAAATTCATGAAAGTATAACAAAATTAGTTAAATTTATCACAAAAAGGAGGGGGATTAAATGAATGAAGTTAAATCTTTATTTTACCGGGAGAGTCTTTTAGAAAAATTGCATGAAATTCAAAACAGTTATGGTTATATTCCAGAAATTGAGATTGAAAATCTGGCAGAAAAATATATGCTGCCGAGAGCCAATGTATATGGTGTTATATCTTTTTATTCTATGTTTTATACTGAACCAACAGGTAAATATATAATTAGAATTTGTGATAGTATATCCTGTCATCTTAATCAATCTGATTCTGTTTTAAATGCTGTAAAATCTTTTCTAAATTTAGAAAGCCATCAGACTACAGAAGATAAAAAATTCACCCTGGAAATAGTAGAGTGTCTGGGCCACTGTGGTGAAGGTCCTGTCATGATGGTTAATAATAAAATATATAAAAAAGTGAATAAAAACACGGCTCTTGAAATTTTAAATAACTGCTTATAATTATTTGATTTGTAATCCTCATTAAGGAGTGAGATTATGATACAGGAAAAATTATATCTAAAAGGTGATAAGTTACTGGATATATACGGTTATGAATTTAAGGCAATAAAAAATGCCCTAAAGTTGGGCAGAGAAAATACAATCAAGAAAGTCAAAGAGTCAGAGTTAAAGGGCCGGGGTGGAGCTGGTTTTCCAACAGGAATCAAATGGGAAATGGCAGCAGATATTAAGGCTGAACAAAAATTTATTGTCTGTAATGGTGATGAAGGTGAACCGGGAACATTTAAGGATAGATATCTTTTAGAAGAGAGACCACTTAAAGTTCTAGAAGGAATTATGATTGCAGCTTATGCTGTGGGAGCAGATAAAGCATATATTTATATTCGGGGTGAATATTCAAAAGCAATAGATGTTTTTTTAAAAACAATTGAAGCTGCAAGGAAAGAAAAAATTTTAGATGATTATTTTGAGGGTAGTGACTTTAAATTAGAATTAAAATTAATCAGAGGTGCAGGGGCATATGTCTGTGGTGATGAGACTTCATTAATAAATTCCATTGAGGGAAAACGAGGTCGTTCAAGGATTAAACCACCTTACCCAATTGAAAAAGGTCTATATAATCAGCCAACAGTAGTAAATAATGTTGAAAGTCTATGCTGTACTGCAGAGATTTTGAACCCTGATTCTGAAGAATTTTCTCAACTTGGTATTAAGGGGAGTCGGGGAACAAAACTTCTGTGTTTAAGTGGTGATTTGAATAAACCTGGCTTGTACGAAGTTGAGTTTGCCAGCGTCACTTTAAAAGAAATTATTTATGACCTGGGTGGAGGTTTAAAAGAAGGAGAAAATTTAAGATTTGTCATACCTGGCGGAATTTCAACTGCAATAATTAAATCTGAAAATTTAGATTTTCCCTACAGCTATCAGGATTTTGAAAAACGAGGAAATAGTCTTGGCTCTGGTGCAGTTATCGCAGTCAGTAAAAAGCATGACTTATTAGATCTAATGTTAAATGTATCTAGATTCTATATGGATGAAACCTGTGGAACCTGTTTCCCCTGTCGTGAAGGAAATAGACAGATTAATAAAATACTCAAATCATTTAAAAATGATGGTAAAAAAATAGATGCGGAATTAGTTTCGGATATTGGTAATACAATTAGACTGGCAGCTCGCTGTGGACTGGGGCAATCTTCTCTTAATTTTATAATTTCAGTTATTGAAAATTATCAAACTGATTTAGAGATTGGAGGTAAATTATATGCTTAGGACAGAAATTGATGGAATTAAGATAGATCTGGACGAAAAGATGAGTATTTTGGAGGCAGCAAAAAAAGCAAAAATAAATATCCCGACTCTCTGTTATGAAGATGGTCTATCAATTTATGGAGGCTGCAGATTATGTGTTGTGGAGGTTGAAGGAGAGGAACTACTAAAACCTGCCTGTGCAACTGAAATTAAAGCTGGAATGAAAATTAAAACTCACTCTAAAAAGGTTAGAGAACTGAGGAAAAACTTATTTGAATTAATTATTGCAACTCATAATATTGACTGCCAATTAAATTGTTTAACCTGCAGTCGAGCCAGCAACTGCGAATTAAAGGAAATTGCTGAAGATATAGGAGTTTCAAAAATGAGATTGGAGCCAATAAAACGTGGTGATAGTGTTGATAATTCCAGTTATGCCGTTATTAGAGAACCCGAAAAATGTATAAGCTGTAATCGCTGTATTAGAAAATGTGAGGAAATTCAGAGTATTGGTATATTTACCACAGCCAATAGGGGACCGGAAACTGTTGTTACCACCTTTAAAAATAGAGGTCTGGGAAATGTCGAATGTACAAACTGTGGCCAGTGTATTCTTTCGTGTCCTACAGGAGCTTTACACGAACTTTATCAGAAAGATATTGTTTTAGATATTTTAAATGATGAGAGCAAACATGTAGTAGTTCAGACTGCTCCTGCAGTAAGAATTGCAATCTCGGAACCTTTTTCTAATCAGGCGGGAGATATAGCTACAGGCCAACTGATTACAGCTTTAAAAAGACTTGGTTTTGATGCAGTTTTTGATACAAATTTTACTGCTGATTTAACTATCATGGAAGAAGGAACAGAATTAATTGAGAGAATCAAAAGTGGTCACAGATTGCCGCTTTTTACTTCCTGTAGTCCAGGTTGGATTAAGTTTATTGAACATTTTTATCCTGAATATCTGGATAACCTTTCTTCAGCCAAATCTCCTCAACAGATGTTTGGAGCTTTAGCAAAATCATATTATGCTAGAGAAAAGGGAATAGATCCTGAAAATATAGTTGTTGTTTCTGTTATGCCCTGTACAGCTAAGAAATTTGAGGCTAAACGTGAAGAAATGGCCGGAGATGTAGATTATGTTCTAACTACCAGGGAACTGGCTTCAATGATTAAATCAGCCGGGATTGATTTTCTTAATTTAGAAAAAAGCGAATATGACGAGTTGTTGGGAGTTTCTTCTGGTGCAGCAGATATTTTTGGAACTACTGGTGGAGTTATGGAGGCTGCTCTTAGAACTGCTGCAGAAATTATTACAGGTACTGAACTTAAAAAAATTGAATTTGAAAAGCTAAGAGGTTTAGAAGGAATTAAAAAAGCTGAAATAGAAATTGATGGTTTAAAATTAAAGGCTGCAGTTGCAAATGGTTTGGGTAATGCTCGTAAAATAATGGAAATGATTAAAGCAGGCGAAGAATTTGACTTTATAGAGTTTATGGCCTGTCCCGGAGGTTGTATGGGTGGCGGTGGTCAGCCTATCTCCTGTGATGATAATATATTAGAAAAAAGACAGAAAGCGCTTTATAAAATAGATAAAAATAAAAAATTAAGAAAATCGCACGAAAATCCTTATATTAAAAAATTATATGATAGTTATTTAGAAAACCCGGGCAGCGAAATAGCCCACAAACTGCTGCATACTAAATATAAAGCAAGAAAAATTTAAATTTAATTACAAATGAGTTCTTAAAGTTAAATTTAAATTAATTTTAAAATAATTAATTTTCTAAATCTTAGTTTCTCTATTGACAGCATTATTTTTTAATGGTAAACTATATCACAATAATAAAAGAATAGAACTTCCTTTTAAATCAGTCCAGAGAGGCTGGCAAAGGTATTTAAAGTTAACTCTAATTAAATTTGAGGTGGGGCTAACTATATCATTTTTGACCTTCAAACCATTCTTTCTGGTGAGAGGGTTTTATTTTTATCAATAAACTTTAGTAGTTTACTTTAAAAGTGTGTTAAAGAATCAAAGTAGTAAAGTAAAATTACTAAAATCAAAGCAATGATTCTAGTAAAAGAAAAAAGTGGAGGTAGTTAAATGAAAAAAGCAAAACTTGTTCTAGAAGAAGGGAGTATTTTCGCAGGAAAACTTTTTGGTGCTGAAAAAGATAGTGCTGGAGAAATAGTTTTTAATACCAGCATGACTGGTTATCAGGAAATCCTTACTGATCCTTCCTATAAAGGAGAAATAGTATGTATGACTTATCCTTTAATAGGTAATTATGGTATTAACGAAGACGACTTCGAATCTTTTAAATCCCATGTTAATGGTTTTATAGTTAGGGAATTTGCTGAGGAACCAGAAAACTGGCGTTTACAAAAGAGACTTGAAAAATACTTAAAAGAAAATGGAATTACAGCAATTAGCGGCATAGATACCAGAGCTCTGACTAAAATACTGCGACGACAGGGAACAATGCGTGGAATCATAACTACTGAAAATTTAAGTAACGATAAATTAATAGCTAAAGCAAAAAAAGCACCCGGGTTATCCGGTAGAGATTTAGTTTCAATGGTCAGCCGAAAGACAGTAGAAAAGTTCGGAACCCAAAATAAGTATCGAGTAGTTTTAGTAGACTGTGGAGCTAAAAATAATATTAAGGACTCACTGCTGGAGCGTAACTGTGAAGTTATTATAGTGCCTGCCAGTACTACAGCCCAGAAAATTTTAAATTATAAACCGGATGGAGTAATGTTCTCCAATGGACCTGGTGATCCGGAAGATGCTGACTATGTTTCTGAGACCATAAAGGAACTTTTAGGAGAAGTCCCGATTTTTGGAATTTGTCTTGGGCATCAGCTTTTGGGTAGGGCCTGTGGTGCAGAAACATATAAATTGAAGTTTGGTCACCGGGGAGCAAATCATCCGGTTAAAGATTTGAGCGGCAATCGAGTCTATATAACTTCCCAAAATCATGGTTTTGCAATTAAAGAAGAGTCGCTAGCAGAGCTTGATTTAGAGCTGACTCATATTAATGTTAATGATGGTACAGTTGAAGGCTTTAAACACCAGAAATATCCTGCTTTTTCAGTTCAGTACCATCCAGAAGCTTCTCCGGGGCCCGAAGATTCACACTATTTATTTGATCAATTTGTTGAAATGATGCGCTGATTGTAAACTTATGTTTTCGGGTGATTTGCAATATTTTCAGTTGAATATTCTAATATTTTATTGCAGACAAATTTTAAAAAATTTAGGGAGGAAAAGATGCCGAAAAGAGAAGATATTAATAAAGTTATGGTTATTGGTTCAGGACCAATTATTATCGGACAGGCAGCAGAGTTTGATTATTCTGGTAGTCAGGCCTGTCGGGCTCTGAAAGAAGAAGGTTTAGAAGTTGTTTTAGTCAACAGTAACCCTGCTACAATAATGACAGATGAGAATATGGCAGACCGTGTATATATAGAACCCTTAACTGTTGAAAGTATAATAGAAATTTTAAAAAAGGAAAACCCAGATGGATTAATTCCTACTCTGGGAGGTCAGATTGCGCTAAATTTAGCTATCGATCTTGCCGAAACAAATATTTTAGAAGATTTGAATGTAGAACTTTTAGGTACTCCAATTGAGACCATTGAGAAGGCAGAAGACAGAAATACTTTTAAGAAGTTAATGAATGAAATTGGAGAACCAATATTAGATAGTAAAATTGCAGAAAATATTGATCAGGCAGCTGAAATTGCAGCTGGGATTGGATATCCTGTTATTGTGCGACCGGCCTATACTATGGGAGGTACCGGTGGTGGAGTTGCAGATAATTTGGAAGAATTAAAAGAAATTACAGCCCGGGGATTTAAACACAGTTTAATAGGTCAGGTTTTAATAGAAAAAAGTATTAAAGGCTGGAAAGAAATTGAATATGAAGTAATGCGAGATAAAAATGATAACTGTATAGTTGTCTGTAATATGGAAAATTTTGATCCGGTTGGAGTTCACACTGGTGATAGTATTGTTGTTGCTCCCAGTCAGACTCTAACAGATAAAGAATATCAGATGTTTAGAAGTTCTGCTTTAAAGATTATTAGAGCTCTTGGAATCGAAGGCGGGTGTAATGTTCAGTATGCACTTGATCCGGAGAGTTTTCAGTATTATATAATTGAAGTTAATCCTCGTGTTAGCCGTTCCAGTGCCCTGGCTTCCAAAGCAACCGGTTATCCGATTGCTAAAGTTTCAGCCAGAATTGCTTTAGGTTACAGCCTGGATGAAATAGAAAATGCAATCACAGGTAAAACAACTGCCTGTTTTGAGCCAGCATTGGATTATGTAGTATTTAAGATACCACGCTGGCCTTTTGATAAATTTCATTATGCTGACCGAGATCTGGGGACTCAAATGAAGGCAACCGGTGAAGTAATGGCTATTGAACGTAACTTAGAAGCTTCTATGCTAAAAGCAGTTCGTTCTCTGGAGATTGGTCGTTATGGATTTTATTTAGAAGAGTTTAGAAAGATGACGGATTCGGAAATCAGAGAAGCTTTATTTAAAGCAGATGATAATCGACTTTTTGTGATTGCAGAAGCTTTACGGCGGGGTTGGTCAGTAGATAAAGTACATCAAATTACAGAGATCAGTACTTTTTTTCTACACAAACTAAATAATATTATTAATCTGGAATATAAGCTGGATGCAAATAAAAATAAGATAGAATCGGAAAGAGAACTCCTAAAATGGGCTAAAGAAATAGGGTTTTCAGATTCTGAAATTGCACTTATAACTGAAAAGTCGGAAGAGGAAATAAAAGTTATCCGTGATCAGCTTAATTTAAAACCAGTTTATAAAATGGTTGATACCTGTGCGGCAGAATTTGAAGCAGAAACCCCTTATTATTATTCTTCGTATGAGAAAGTTAATGAAGCGGAACCAACTGAAAAGAAGAAAGTTATGGTTATCGGTTCAGGACCAATTAGAATTGGTCAGGGTATTGAATTTGATTATTGCAGTGTTCATTCTGCCTGGACTTTAAATGAAGAAGGTTATGAGTCGATTATTGTTAATAATAATCCGGAGACTGTAAGTACAGATTTTGATACTTCAGATAGATTGTATTTTGAACCTTTAACTAAAGAAAATATAATGCATATCATTGATAATGAAAAACCAGAAGGAGTAATCTGCCAGTTTGGTGGGCAGACAGCAGTTAACCTGGCTGAGCCGCTGGCAGAAGCTGGAGTTGAAATATTAGGGACCTCAGTTGATTCTATTGATCTGGCAGAAGACCGGGATCGTTTTATTGGACTTTTAAATGAGCTTGATATTCCTGTACCAGCAGGTGAGGTTGCTGCTTCACTAACGGAAGCAGAGAAAATAGCTGCAGAGATTGGTTATCCAGTGCTGGTTAGACCATCTTATGTACTCGGTGGTCGGGCAATGGAGGTTGTATATAATGCAAAAGAGTTAGAAGAATATATGAAAAATGCAGTTAAAGTTTCACCTGATAGACCTGTACTGGTAGATAAATATCTGACTGGAACTGAAATTGAGATTGATGCCATTTCTGATGGTGAAACAGTGATTGTACCTGGCATAATGGAGCATGTAGAAAGAGCGGGTGTCCATTCCGGTGATAGTATTGCTGTTTATCCTCCTCATCGTCTGACAGAGAATTTAAAAGAAAAAGCTGTCGAATATACAGAAAAAATATCAAGAGCACTTAATGTTAAAGGAGTCGTTAATATTCAGTATGTTGTTAGCGAGGGGAAAATTTATGTAATTGAAGTTAATCCCCGTTCAAGCCGGACAATACCTTATTTAAGTAAGGTGACTGGAGTACCAATGGTTGACCTGGCAACAAAGGCTCTGCTGGGCAAAAAACTTAAAGATCTGGGCTGGGAAAGCGGTCTGGTGCCTGAGAAGTCTCATTTTGCAGTCAAAGTTCCAGTTTTTTCTTTTTCTAAATTAACTCAGGTTGATACTAATCTGGGGCCTGAGATGAAATCAACCGGAGAAGTTCTGGGTCTGGCTGACAGCTATGAGAAAGCACTTTATAAAGGCTTGATAGGAGCCGGTCTAGAAATTCCTCGACAGGGAACTATTCTGGCCACAATAGCAGATAAGGATAAAGATGAGGCGGTAGAGTATATTAAAGATTTTGCAGAGCTTGGTTTTAAAATCGCAGCTACTGAAGGAACAGCTGCTGCTTTAAATGAAAAAGGTCTTAAAGTAGAAATAGTAAAGAAATTGGGAGATGGTTCACCTGATTCGCTGGAGTTAATTTCTGATGATCAGATTGATCTGGTAATTAATACTCTGACAAAAGGAAAGATTCCAGAAAGAGATGGTTTTAAGATCAGAAGATCAGCAGTAGAAATGGGAATTCCTTGCCTTACTTCACTGGATACCACTCGAGCTATGCTCAAGGTCTTAAAGGAAATTGAGCATGGTGAAAGAATAGAATATAAAGCTTTACAGGATTATCAGAAGTAAATAAATATAACTATACCGGGGGCAGAATCAATTATTTTCAGCACCCGGTATTTTTATTTTTAGATTTATACTTTCATTCACTATAACCAGGTCCAAAACTCTCATTTTATACCTGGTTCAGAAATTAACCCTTGACTTAAAATCTTGATTCTGATAAGATAAATTCAAATAAGATAATTGTTCTTTAAATTAGTCCAGAGAGGCTAGTAAGGGAAAATATAAATTTTAGCAACCTTCTTACTATGCCGTGAGAAGGTTATTTTTTTGCCGCTAGAAAATATTCTCCCCACAAAGGAGGTAATTTTTTTGGATAAGTCAGAGATGGTAGTCAAAAAAGAGCTGATTGATTCAGCCGCAATGGGCAGAGCTATCACCAGAATTGCTCATGAGATTTTAGAAAAAAATAAGGGTACTGAGGATCTGGTTTTAATTGGAATCAGAACCAGAGGGGTACCACTTGCCGAAAGACTGGCAGCAAAGATTGAGGAAATTGAGGGAATTGAAGTTAAAACCGGTATTTTAGATATCACCCTTTACCGGGATGATCTCTCTACTGTTGCTCAGCAGCCAATTGTGCACCGGACAGAAATACCTTTTGATATCACCGGGAAAAAGGTTGTACTGGTTGATGATGTGCTTTATACAGGTCGAACTGTCAGAGCAGCCTTAGATGCCTTAATTGATCTGGGCAGACCGCTGCAGATTCAGCTGGCAATTATGATTGACCGCGGTCACCGTGAGCTGCCGATTAGAGCAGATTTTGTCGGTAAAAATCTTCCAACATCTAAAACTGAAGTTGTAGATGTTAATTTTAAAGAAATTGATGAGAAAGATGCAGTCTTATTGCTGGAAAAAAGCTAGAATAAAAATAATTAAATATCGTATCCTTTAAATTGGTCCAGAGAGGCCGGTAAGGAATAGAAGCTCGAACTGTGTTTGGCTAAAAGTTTAGATTTAAAACGGCCAGCAAAGTAGGGCAGCTGCTAAAAGATTTCAACTCCTTATCAGGCTCAAACTGGTAGGGAGTTTTTTTAATAGCTTAAGTTATTAGTCAAAGCAAGTTAAATCAAAGAGGGAATTAGACAAATATTTTTCGAAATTTGATCAAAAAAGTTTTTCAATAATTTTATAACATCCAGGAGGTATAAAATGAAAATTTTAGCACAGAGTAAAGAAAATTTAAATCAATTAGAAAAAGATGGGATTACAAAACACCGACTATTTATACTGGCACTTCAACATATGTTTGCGATGTTTGGATCTACAGTTTTAGTACCAGCACTGACAGGCTTAAACCCGGCAGTTGCACTTTTCACCTCAGGGCTTGGTACTTTGATTTTTCATTTAGTTACAAAAGGAAAAGTACCTGCATATTTAGGCTCTTCATTTGCTTTTATCGGGCCAATAATTGCAGCTCAAGAACAGTTTGGTAGAGATGGTGCAATGCTTGGAATTGTAACTGCCGGTCTTGTATATATTCTGATGTCAGCGGTGATCAGAATGCTGGGAACAGACTTTTTTCGAAAACTTCTGCCTCCTGTAGTAGTTGGACCGGTAATTATAACAATTGGGCTTGGTCTTGCACCAACAGCGAAAGATATGGCTTCAGAACATCTATTAGTTGCGGCTGTAACTCTTGCAATTGCAGTTGGAGTTAGTGTTTTTGCCAAAGGAATAGTTAAGGTAATACCAATTTTACTCGGAATCATTGGTGGTTATGCATTTGCAGCCTTCTCAGGTCTGGTGGATTTCACACCGGTAATGGAAGCTTCCTGGTTTGCTTTTCCAAAATTCGCACTACCAGCTGTAGAAGGAAATTTAAAAGCGATTTCTTTAATAGCTCCAATTGCCCTAGTTACAATGGTTGAGCATCTGGGTGATGTTGTAGCAATTGGTTCAACTGTCAAAAAAGATTTTGTAGCTGAACCTGGTCTGCACAGAACTCTCTTGGGAGACGGAGTTGCAACTCTGGCTGCCGGACTTTTTGGTGGACCACCAAATACAACTTATGGAGAAAATGTTGGGGTTTTAGCTTTAACAAAAGTATATAACCCAATGATTATTCAGCTGACTGCAGTCATAGTAATTTTGACTTCCTTTGTTCAGAAAATCGGGGTCCTAATCAGAACAATCCCTACAGCAGTAATGGGAGGAATTGTCTTCCTGCTCTTTGGCATGATTGCCTCTATCGGACTTAGAACCTTAGTTGAAAACAATGTTGATTTATCTAAAAATAGAAACTTAGTGATTGTCTCTGTAACTCTGGTAGTGGGAATTTCAAATCTGACTTTAAGTTTTGCCGGTCTGGAATTTGGCGGCATGGGACTGGCAGCAATTGTTGGGATTGTTATGAACCTGATTTTACCTGAAATTGAAAAAGATGAATCAGAAATTACAGAAGAAGAATTAGAAATCAATTCGGAGTTAAGATATGAAGCTAATTAAAAAAGTGAATAACGGGCAGGAGGTAATTGAATGTCATTAAAAAGGAAAGATTTTTTAGGCCTTTATGATGTGTCAGCAGAAGAAATTAACCAGATTCTTGATACTGCAGTGGCTATGAAAGATATTCTGACCAGAACAGTTAAAAAAGTACCCACCCTGCGGGGGAAAACAGTAATCAATTTATTTTATGAACCTTCAACAAGAACCAAATTTTCTTTTAATCTTGCAGCCAAAAGACTTAGTGCAGATGTAATGAGTATTTCTAAATCTTCAAGCAGTATTGCAAAGGGGGAAAGCCTGCTTGATACAGCCAAAACTATGGAAGTTATGGGAGCTGATGTAGTAGTAATTAGACATAGTGCTCCCGGAGCAGCTAAGTTTTTGGCGGATAATATTTCGGCAAGTGTATTAAATGCAGGAGATGGGGCTCATGCCCATCCAACTCAGGCTCTGCTTGATATCTACAGTATTAAAGAAAAGTTGGGAGAGATTGCTGGACTGAAAGTTTTAATTGTAGGAGATATTGCTCACAGTCGGGTGGCTCGATCTAATATCTGGGGGTTGAATAAACTGGGAGCTGAAGTTGCAGTTGCCGGTCCTCAGACTTTAATCCCCAGAGAAATCGAAAAAATGGGAGTTAAGGTTTATTCTGATCTTGATCAGGCGCTGGAGAATGTAGATGTAGTTAATATTTTAAGGATTCAGATGGAAAGACAGGAAAGCGGACTTTTTCCTTCAATCAGAGAATACAGAGAGATTTATGGAATGAATGCAGAACGTCTGGAAAGGATCGGAAAAAAAGCAATGATCATGCATCCGGGCCCAATGAATCGAGGTATAGAAATTGAGAGCTCAGTTGCCGACAGCCCCCAATCTGTAATCACTGAACAGGTCAAAAACGGTGTAGCAATCAGAATGGCACTGCTTTATCTGCTGGCCGGGAGGGAGATAGATAATGAAGACCTTAATTAAAAATGGAAGAGTTTATGATTCAAAAAATGGACTTGAAGGTAAATATGATATCTTAATTGAGGGCAATAAGATTTTTGCAGTAGAAAAAGAAATCAAAGATCAGGGATATCAAATTATAGATGCTGAAGGTAAAATAATTATTCCAGCTCTGATTGATATGCACACTCATTTAAGGGAGCCCGGTTATGAAGAAAAAGAAACAGTTAAGACCGGCTGTGAGGCAGCAGCGGCAGGGGGTTTTTCAGCAGTGGCAGCGATGCCCAATACAAAACCAATTGCTGATAATCCAGCGGTAGTTGAGCATTTAAAATTAAAATCTGAAAAGGCAGCAGTTAGAGTCTATCCAATTGGAAGTATTACTCAGGACAGTAAGGGAGAGGTGCTTTCAGAGATAGGAACTCTAGCAAAAACTGGAGTTAAGGCGCTTTCTGATGACGGCAACCCGGTCATGAATTCGGAAATTATGCGGAGAGCAATGGAATATGCTTCAGCCTTTGATCTGCCGGTGATTGATCACTGTGAAGATGAAAATTTATCTCAGGATGGAGTAATGCACGAAGGCTATCACTCTACAATTTTTGGCCTGAAGGGGATTCCGGCAGCAGCAGAAGAGATCATGGTGGCTCGAGATATAGTTCTGGCTGAAATGACAGGAATTCACCTCCACATCGCCCACCTGAGTACAGAGGGCAGTTTGAATCTGGTAAAGGAAGCAAAGGCCAGAGGAGTTAATGTGACCTTTGAAGTAACACCACATCACCTACTTTTGACTGATCAGGCAGTTGAAGATTATAATCCGGATACTAAAGTTCACCCTCCACTGCGCTCAGAAAGAGATAAAAATGTACTGGTTGAGGCTTTAAAGGCTGGACAAATTGATGTGCTGGCTACAGATCATGCCCCTCATACTTATGAAGATAAATTAGGTGAGTTTGACTATGCAGCATTTGGAATTTCGGGTCTGGAAACAGCACTTGGACTTTTATATTATAACTTTATTAAGACCGGAATCATTGACTGGAATGACCTGCTTAGAATGTATTATTATAAGCCGGGTGAGATATTAAAGATTGAATCTGAAGGCCTGAAACAGGGATCCAGAGCAGATTTCTTAATTTTCAATCCCGAACGAGAGTGGACAGTTGATAAAAACAAATTTAAATCTAAAGGAAAAAATACTCCATTTGCCGGCTGGAACTTAAAAGGAAAAAATGAAATTACCTTTGTCGGTGGTAAAATGGTTTATGATGACCGGGGAGGCAAAAATGAAATACTTTATTGATCAGCTGCAGCAGAAAATTGAAGAGAAAGATTCCAGAATTTGTGTCGGACTGGATCCTCATCTTAATCTGCTGCCGGAAAATGTACTGGCAGCTGAATTACTGGAAGATCTGGAAGCAAATCAGAAAGAAATTGCAGCAGCTGTTTTAACTTTTAACAAAAATATTATTGATGCAGTGGCTGATATGACAGCGGTAGTGAAACCACAGATGGCATTTTACGAAAAACTTGGAATACCGGGGATGGAAACTCTTTGGCAGACAATGGCCTATGCTAAAACTAAAGACTTGATTGTACTGCTGGATGGTAAAAGAAATGATATCGGCTCAACAGCGGGTGCCTATGCAGAAGCCTATCTTGAAAATAAAAAGACAGAGATAGATTCGATAACAATCAATCCCTATTTAGGTAGTGATGGAATTCTTCCATTTTTGCGGAATAAGGAGCGGGGAGCATTTGCTCTTTTAAGAACTTCAAATCCTTCGGCAGTTGAACTTCAGGATCTTAAGCTTGCTGACGGAAGAACCGTTTATCAGGCAGTCGGAGATTTTCTGAGGGATCTGGGTAGTGATTATCTTGGTGAATGTGGTTATTCAAATCTGGCAGCAGTGGTCGGAGCAACCTATCCGAAAGAGCTGAAAGAAATTAGAGCCCAGCTGGATTCTGTATTTTTCTTAATTCCCGGGTTTGGTGCTCAGGGTGGGGGCGCGGCAGATATTAAGGCAGGTTTTGATAGTTATGGTAGAGGTGCAGTTGTTAATTCTTCGCGCGGAATTAATTTCGCCTATCGTAAAGAAGAATATGCTCACTTTGGAGCAGATAATTATGCTAAAGCAGCAAGAGCAGCTGCTGAAAAAATGAAAAAAGAAATCAATGAGGTTTTGAGATAGCAAGAAATGGTAGGTGCTTAGTATTTAGGTAGGTGCTTAGTATCTAGAAATAATTTCTAGATACTTGGTATCAGCATTCCAAAGGAGGAGTTTATGTTTAAAATTATTGCTAATAGAGAGGTTGGACCCGGTATTTTTCAGCTTGTTCTGAATTATGATCAGCTGCCACAGAAGCCGGAGCCGGGACAGTTTTTTAATATCAAAGTCAGTCAATCTGGAAGTGATGACCCACTTTTGAGAAGACCGTTTAGTATTTTTGATTTTGATGCAGCCGAAAAAAAGGTGGAGTTTATCTATCGAGTTGTTGGTAAGGGAACTAAAATACTTTCTGAATTAGAAGCCGAGACTGAACTTGATCTACTGGGACCTCTCGGAAGTCCATTTTCTCTAAATAAAAACAAAGGTAATGTACACTTAATTGGTGGAGGAATGGGCATAGCTCCTTTATACTATCTATCAAAAGAGTTAAAAAGCAGCAATCAAAAAGTATATCTGGGAGCAGCAAATAAAGCCGAACTAGAATTTTTTGAAGAAAAATTTAAAGGGTTGGGAGTAGAATTGCATCTGGCTGCAATGGAAGAAAAACTTGAGATTAAAGGTTCAGCCCTTGTTCTCTGGTTAAATTATCTGGAAAAAAACACTCCGGATTATGTCTACACCTGTGGACCCGAAAAAATGCTGGTTGCTGTTGAACGAGAATGCCTTAAAAATAATATAGGTGGTGAGCTTTCTATAGAAAAAAGAATGGGCTGTGGAATTGGAGTATGTTTATCCTGCAGTTGTGAGACAAAAGCAGAAGACCAGAAAAATAAGAGAGCCTGTGTGGAAGGTCCAGTTTTTGGATTGGGGGAGGTAGTACTTAGTGCCTGAAAAGCAATCAAAACTTGAACAAAAAATAACTAAAGCAGAATTAAATTTATCTGTAGTAATGCAGTCACAACAAAAAAGCAAGCAAAATAATTTAAATTTAAAAAATCCTTTGATTACTGCATCGGGAACTTGTGGTAATGGTCAAGAACTTGCAAACTTTTATGATATTAACCAACTTGGTGCTTTTACAACTAAAGGGATCACAGTTAAAGCCCAGTCTGGAAACCGAACTCCCCGAATAGCTGAAACATCAGCAGGAATTATTAATTCAATTGGTTTAGAAAATCCTGGAGTAGAGAATTTTATTCTCGAGGTACTGCCAGAAACTAAAGAATATACTCTGCCTATTCTGGCAAATATTTCTGGTTACAGTGAGCAGGATTTTGAAGTTCTGGCCGAGAAATTAGAAGGAAGAGAAGAACTTGCTGGAATTGAAGTCAATCTTTCCTGCCCTAATATTAAAGGTGGAGGTATGATTTTTGGGACTGAGCCGGAGAAAGTCTATCAGATAACTAAAAAAGTGAGAGAAATTTATTCAGGCTATATTATTGTTAAGTTGACTCCAAATATTACTGACATTACAACTACTGCTCTGGCTGCCGAAGCAGCAGGAGCTGATGCAGTAGCTATGATCAATACTCTTTCGGCAATGAAGATTGATATTGAAGCCCAGAAACCTCTTTTAGCTAATACTTTTGGTGGCCTTTCGGGGCCAGCAGTGCGACCGATAGCAGTAAAAATGGTTTATCAAACATTTAAAAAAATAGATATTCCCATTTTAGGGCTGGGCGGAGTTAAGAATGGCAGTGATGTAATTGAATTTATGCTTGCTGGAGCGACAGCAGTTGGAATTGGAACGATTAATATGACTGATCCAGCGGCAGGACCAAGAATAATAAAAGAGGTAGAAGAATATATGCTCAAACATCAGATTAAAGATTTAAGCTCAATTATTGGGACAGCCCATTAATTATAAAAAATTGGTATTAATTAGCTGGAAAATTTAATTAAAATTTATATTCTTTCAAATTTATCATCAGGAGTGGGTTAAATGACTAAAGCAGAAATTAGAAAATTATTGGTTGAGACAGATGTGATCCAGGAAGGCCACTTTGTTTTGAGTTCAGGCCGTCATGCTGATATTTATATGCAGTGTGCTAAGGTTTTACAGTATCCTGAACATGCAGCAATACTGGCTGCTGAGATTGCAAAAAAATGGGAAGATGAGCAGATTGATGTGGTCATTGGACCGGCACTGGGAGGGGTTGTATTATCTTATGCAGTAGCAGAAGAACTCGGTGTCCGCTCAATTTTTAGTGAGCGCAAAAATGGAGAGATGAAGATCAGGCGTGGTTTTGAATTAAAACCTGGGGAAAAGGTGTTGGTTGTAGAAGATGTTGTGACAACTGGTGGTTCTGTCAAAGAAGTGCTGGCAGTTCTAGAAGGACTCGATGTAGATATAATAGGTTTGAGTTCCATAGTTGACCGCAGTAATGGTCAGGTTGATTTTAACTATGATTTTAAGGCCCTGCTTCCGATCGATATTAAATCATATAAAGCTGGTCAGTGCAAACTTTGCAAACAGGGTGTTGCTATTACTCGACCAGGCAGTAAAGAAAAATAAAATATTCGTAAAAAGATAAAGAGGTATTATTTTAGCTCCCGAAAAGTAGGGAGCTTTTTATTTGCAATTTAATTGATAAATCTTTATAATTAAGCGAATTTCATAATACGCTTAATTTAGTTTAATTCAAAAAAATATTGTCTGCGAATCATAAAAATAAGCCTTTTAACTTGAATTTGAAGATT